>CALEHZ010000143.1 GCA_937875715.1 uncultured Campylobacter sp.
AAATATAAAAAATATTCTTCTTAAAAAACAAAAAACTTTAAAAAAGAAAAAACTAAAAAAAATAATAATCAACTAAATCTTATAAAAAATAGATAAAAATCGCAAGAAATAATAATCAACTAAATCTTATAAAAAATAGATAAAAATAGTAGGAATATAGAAAATAAAAATTAAAAACTAATTATAATATTTTACCATTTAATAAATCTTTTTTATACTTATTAAATAATTCTTCATCCCAATTAATCATTTTTAAATATTCAACAACTTTTTTAGCTTCTTCTTCAGTTTCATAATGACCAAAAGATCTAGTCTTACCATCAATATTTTTTTGAACTCGATAATTCTGATTAGAACGAGTATAATATTTTCCTCCAATACTTTTGCCTTTTTTTAAGAAATCAAAATCAAAATTAGCCTCTTTTAAAGAATCTTTATCCCAATTATTTTCTTTAAGATATTTAACTACCTCAATAGCTTGTTTTTCAGTACTAACAGTACCATAACTAATCCATTTACCCTCAACATATTTTCTTATCTGATAATTTCCTTTATAATTTTTATGATAATAATCACATCTTAACTTAATCTTACCAAACCTCACCTATTTTTAAAGTCAACCCTTCTAACATAAATTCAATTTTTAAATAAACAATCACATATTATCACAGAATTAAAAATATAAGAAAAATACCCAAATAACATAATTTAACAGTTGTAATTAAATTAATAAATAAACTATTTAAATCTTTTTAAAAAAAATAAATAAAAACTAGCATTTCTAGCAGCCCTTTATAATAAGCCAAAAAATTCAGCCAATTGTAAAAAATTCTAGCCAAAAATGCTATGAAGTTTTATTTCATATTAAAGAACATCGCACCTTGTTTTAGCTGTCTTTGTTCCCTTTTATACACCAGCTTTCCAGCTATTAGTGTTTCATTTACTTTTATAGAAGCAAGCTTATTTATTTCCATCTTTTCTATATCAGCATCAAGCACGATTAGATCAGCATCTTTGCCTACTTCAATGCTACCGATTTGTTTTTCTGCTTTTAGCTGATAAGCAGCGTTTATTGTAGCTGCCCAAAAAGCAGCTCCTACATCCACTTTTTCTTTTGGATTAAGCTCAGTTTCTCCACCATCCATGCTTCTAGTAACGGCTGTTTGAAGTGCTATCATGGTATTTGGCTCAAGTGAGGCTGGATAGTCGCTAGCACAGCTTACTACCACGCCAGCATCAAAAAAACTTTTCATTGGATATAGCTCTAAGACTCTTTTCTCGCCGATTGTCTCTGTTAAGGGCTTTACAAACTCACTAGCATACACATGCCAGTATGGGTCAGGCACAGCCACCACGCCAAGCTTAGCAAAACGCACAAAATCGCTTTCTTTTACTAGCTGCAAGTGCGTAATAGCGTTTCTTGGATCTTTTGCCTTGCTGATTTTGCTAGCTTCTTCAATGGCATCAAGGGCAAAAGTCGTGCTAGCATCGCCGATTGAGTGAAAATGCACACTAAGTCCGTTTTCATTTGCCTTTGCGATGAGTTTGATTAAATTATCTTTATTCCACAAAATCTCGCCATGGTAATTAGGCTTGTTATTATATGGTTCGTGTAGATACGCAGTGCCAGCTTCAATTACACCATCTAAGAATATTTTTATATTTGTTATATGAAAGTTTTTGCCCTTTCTTTTTGACATTTTTATTACTTTTTCTACTTCACTCATCATATTAGGCGTATCTTTGATAAGATATGCAGCGTAAGCATGGATTAAAAGCTTTCCTTCATTATCAAGTTTTTCAAAGCTTTCTATCCACTTATCGCCATCATTTAGATTTATTCCAGCGTCCATAAAAGCAGTTAGCCCAAGGCTGAAAAAATAATCTTGCATTGTCAAAATCACCTGTTCTCGCTCTTTGGCACTTGCTTTTGGAATGATTTTACTTATTGGCGAGTTTGGCGAGAGCAGGCTGGCATCTTCTTTAAAAACACCTAGCGGATTGCCATCTTTATCCCTTGTTATCACGCCACCTTTTATATCAGGCGTGTTTTTGTCAATTCCGGCTAGCCTCATAGCAGCCGTATTTAGCCAGTCTTTATGATGAGAAAAGGCTGAGAGCACCACAGGCTTATTGGTAATAGCATCTATCATAGCAGCGGTTGGCTCTTCATTTTCTAGCATTACATCATTCCAGCCAGCACCTATGATAAAGTCTTTATTAGGATTTTCATTGACATATCTTTTTATAGCCAAAAGCGTCTCATCAAGGCTTATAAGTCCTGCTAAATCTAGCTTTAAAACCTTTTCAGCCATGCCCATCGCACCGTGTAAATGCCCATCAATAAAGCCAGGTGTGATAACACCATTTTTATGATCAATTACCTTTGTATTCTTGCCAAGAAACTCTTTAACGCCATTTTCATCGCCTACATAGACAAACTTGCCATTTTTGATAGCCACAGCCCTAGCTGCGATTCCAGGCTCATAAGCAGTGTAAAAATGCCCGTAAATGATGGTATCAGCGGGCCTGCCTTTTAAATCTGGCTTTTGATTTATGATTTTAGCAAAATCAGCTTTTGCTACTGCTGCGTTTGTCGCTGCGTTTTGTGCTGTGCTTTGTTCTGCTGCGTTTGCTGTGCTATACATACCAGCAGCTGCCACGGCTGAGAAACCAAAGAAATCTCGTCTTGTCATATTATCCCCTTAGATTGAATGCTTTGAAATTATAGCAGATTTTTATGCTTGTTTTTAGAAAATTCAGGCTTGAATTTTTTGGAATTTTTTTTAAATTGCGATGAGGGAAATAGTGAATTTTATAAAATTCATAAAATTCAAATGTATTGTACTGCTAGTATAGCGCTTTAAAAGCGTTACACTAGCAGCTAAAGTTCATCACAGCAAAATGCTGCGAAGTTTAGGACAAGCTAAATTATTTGGCGCCTTTTTACAGAAAACCTACTTATTTAGCACCCTTTGGAGCACTAAATGCAGTTAGTGTGATGTCGCCTTGGTCATTTTTGTATTTTTCAATATTTACAAGAACGCTTTGGCTGATATTTCCACATGCTAACTCACTTGTAGGAATGTCGATTGTAAGCACATTTACGCTACCATTTTTACAAAGACCCTTTTCATTTGGATCATACCAAGCGCCTTCATACATACAAATAACGCCTTTTGGAGCATTTTCACTTACTACTGCGCCGCCTAGGATTTGTCCACGAGCGTTAAAGATGCGAACTAAATCACCATTTTTGATGCCTTTTGCTTTTGCATCGCTTGGATTTATCACTACTGGCTCACGATCTGCTACTGCGTATTTATTGCGTAGGCTTGTGCAGTTGTTTTGTTGGCTGTGAAGGCGATCAAGTGGGTGAACGCAAAGCAGGTGGAACTCAGCTGGTTTATTTTTCATGCCTAGCCACTCAACTGGCTCAAACCACATTGGATGAGCTTTACAATCTTTGTAGTTCATTTTTGCGATTTTTTCGCTATAAATCTCAATTAAGCCACTTTCTGTGCCAAGTGCGTTTAGGATAGGATCTTCACGGAATTTAGCAAAAGTTACATAATTTTCATTTTCCATATTTGAGCTAAATGTCATTGGCTCATTTTTATTCCACCAATCCTCAAAGCTTGGAGCGCTTAGTCCTGTTGATGCGCTAGCAGCATTGATTGCGTTTGCGGCTGTGTCATAAAATTCTTTTAGCCAATCCATTTGTTTTTTGCCGCCATCTGTGTAAGCCTCAGCTAAGCCATCAGCATAAGCGTGGCAAAGGTCAACGAAAATTTGATAATCATCTTTTGCTTTGCCTTGTGGCTCTACTAGCTGTTTCATAGGCGCAATATGCATATTTGAGTAGTCGCCTGTCATGGTGATATCGTTTCTCTCATATGGAGTAGTAGCTGGGAATACGATATCAGCCATTTTTGCTGTCGGTGTCCAGTAAAGCTCATTTACTACGATTGTGCGTGGTTTGCGCCATGCTTTTACTTGTAGGTTTGTATCTTGGTGTTGTGAAAGTGGATTTCCACCTACCCAGTAGATAAAATCAATATCAGGATAAGTGATCTTTTCTCCGTTATAATCTAGCACTTTACCAGGATTTAGTATCATATCTACATATCTTGCAACTGGCACTGAAATATCAGAGCTATTATCCATCCAAGCTTGTGCTGCGCTTGAGCCTGAACTTTGCGCAAAGCCTTTGAATTTATTGCCTTCGATGATACCTTTTTTACCTGAGTTCATACCGCCGATTACGCCACCAACGCATGTTGGCACGCCACCATTTGCGTAGTGATAAGAAAAGCCAAATCCACCACCAGGAAGACCGATTTGTCCTAGCATAGAAGCAAGAGTTACTATCATCCAGTGGGCTTGCTCGCCGTGGTGAGCTCTTTGAATTCCCCAACCAGCCATAATCATAGTGCGATTTGAATACATTTTCTCAGCTAATTCTTTGATTGTTTTAGCATCAATTCCACAGATTTTAGCTGCCCACTCAGGAGTTTTTGGAGTTTTATCAGTTTTGCCGAGCAAATAAGGCAAGAATTTATCAAAGCCAACTGTATAAGCCTCAATGAATTTTGCATCATATTTTTTGCTATTATAAAGGTGATTTGCCATGCCTAGCATCATTGCTACATCGGTATTTGGCACTGGGCGATATTGCTTAGCTTTGCTGCCAAAAAATTCACTTGTTTTAGTTAAAAGTGGATCGATAATTATAATTTCTTTGCCGCTATCTCTTAATTGTTCTAAATATTTAAAGCCACCCTCGTCACTTGCTGAGTATGAAAGGCGAAGAGTTTTGATTGGATCGCAACCCCAAAGAACAACTACTTTTGAATTTTCTAAAACAACTGGATAAGTAGTTTGTTGTTCATAAACTTGACCGCTGCCTACTACATATGGCAAGATTACTTGCGCAGCACCAGTAGAATAATCTCCCTTAATGCCAACAAATCCACCACTCATATTCATAAAGCGATAAAGCAAAGTAATAGAAACATTTACATTTCCAGCAGAACGCCAGCCGTAGCTTCCAGCAAATACGCTATTTGGTCCTTTTTGCTCTCTTGTTTTTTTAAGCTCTTTTGCTACTAGTTTAATAGCGTCTTCATATTTTACCTCAACCCACTCATCTTTTCCACGAAGCTCTGGTTTTGGAGAGTCTGGATTTTCAAGGTAGCTTTTGCGAACCATTGGAGCTTTGATGCGTGAGTTATAGATTAGCTCAGGAACTGTGTATTGAAGTGCGTTATGAATGCTGCTTGTTTTTTGCCAAGGCTCGCTAGATACTACTTTACCATCTTTTATAGTAGTTTTTAAAATACCCCAGTGAGCAGCTGTGATTACTTGTCCGTTTTTTACTAGACTTGTGTTTGCACTTTTAGCAAATGCTGCACTTGGCATACTAGCAGCAGCACCAAGAGCCACCGCACCTTTTAAAAATGACCTTCTTTCCATGTTTTCCTCCTTATGGATTTTATTTATTTACATTTACATCTTTTGAGTGTTTTTGTAGCCACTCTTTTATCGCCCAGTGGTCGCTTTTTTCTATAGCTGTGCGTGATGCCATCGCATCAAAAAGTGCTGGCAGGCGATTTGCTTCATAGTCGCTTGGTTTGTGCAGCGGATGGCACATACCACAGCTTTCATTGTACAGCTTTTCACTTTTAGCAAAAAGCGCCTTTAAATCATCAGTTAGTAGCTTATCATCTGTATAGGCTACGACCTTAATTTCATCATAATCGCCATTTGATTTGATTATTTCATACTTTGGCTCTTTACCTTTAGCAAAGCTTAGAGCGATGATTCTAGCTTTTGGTGTGAAATACACTACATTTGGGCTTGATTTAAAAGCGTAGCCTTTAAGTGAAAATTTCACAACCCCGCCTTTGTTTTCTAGCACTTCGATTTCATTTGTAGGCAAGAGCTTGCCGACAACAGCCTTTAAATCAGTGCTAAGGCTTACAGATTTTACATCTGTTGCATATTTTAGCTCACTTGCGCACAAAGCACACAAAGCCAAAGAACTAGCCAAAAAAGCTTTTAGCATCTATTCTCCTTTTGTTAAAAAAATGTTTAGAATTTTAGCACAGAAATATCTCGCTCTTTGTCTTTGTAACGACAAAAACACAGATAAACGCTCGAAGTTTAACATATTTTGTATAAATAAAATTTTAAGTGAATTTTATAAAATTCAAAATAAAATACAAAAATTTTGTGCTAAAATGCTGGCTGAATTTTATAAAAAAGGACGAAAATGAGCCGCATATTTTTAGCAGCGCCTTACATGGGCACTAGCGAACTTAAAAACATAGAACAAGCTTTTAAAGACAATTATATCGCACCGCTTGGTGCTTTTGTGGATTTATTTGAGCAAAAAATCAAAGAGTATAGCAAAAGTAAAAACGCCTTAGCGCTTAGTTCTGGCACAGCTGCGCTGCATTTAGCACTTCGCACACTTGGCATAAAAGACGGCGATGTCGTGCTTGCTAGCTCATTTACCTTTGCTGCTAGCGTAAATCCTATAATGTATGAACGCTGCGTGCCTGTTTTGATTGACTGCGATGAGAGCTGGAATCTAAGTCCAGAACTGCTTAAAAAAGCAATTATCGAGAGCCCAAAAAAGCCAAAAGCATTGATAGTTACGCATTTATACGGAGCTGCTGCTAAAATGGATGAAATCTGCGCAATCTGCGATGAAAACAATATTGCTTTGATTGAAGATGCCGCTGAGGCACTTGGTGCTAGTTATAAAGGCAAGGCACTTGGGACTTTTGGAGAGTTTGGCGCTTATAGCTTTAATGGCAACAAAATCATCACCTGCGGCGGCGGCGGAATGCTAATAAGCCCTGATGAGCAAAAAATCTCAAAAGCAAGGTATTACAGCACTCAGGCGCGCGAACCACTACTTCATTATGAGCATAAAGATTTTGGCTATAATTATAGATTAAGCAATATTTTAGGTGCCATTGGCTGCGGTCAAATGGAGGTTTTAGCTGATCGCGTCAGGCGCAAAAGAGAGATTTTCGCACTTTACAAAGAGCTTTTAGAAGGGCTTGATGGCGTGGATCATTTCATGCCAGAGCTAGAAAATTCACTCTCAAATCGCTGGCTGACAACTCTAGCATTTAAAGAGCAAAATGCGCATTTAAGGGTAATTGATGCCCTAAATAAAGAAGATATCGAAAGTCGTCCGCTGTGGAAGCCTATGCATATGCAGCCTGTATTTAAGGGCGCAAAGGCTGTAGTAGATGGCACAAGCGAGGATTTATTTAGCCGTGGAATCTGTCTGCCAAGCGGCGCTGATATGAGCGATGCTATGGTGGAAAAAGTCGCAAATGTCGTAAAAAAGGCGCTTTGAATTTTTTTACTTCACCCTGCTGGGTGAATTTTTTATTTTGCTCCGCCGAATGAATTTTTTAGAAAATTCAAACACTGCGGCAAGTTTGAATTTTATGGAATTTTATGAATTTTATAAAATTCAATTATAAATTTTATGGAATTTTATAAAATTCAGTTTTGAATTTTTTGAATTTTATAAAATTCAAAAATATTAGAATCTTCTACCTACACTAAACTCAAAGCTGCTGGTTTTATCGCCGCTTTTGCTACCAATTGGTTTTACAAACACAACTTGTAAAGGTCCAACAAAAGTAAGCCACTCGATGCCGATGCCTGCTGAGCTACGCTTGATTTCAGTGATTTTGCTCTCGCCCATCATACCAAAGTCAAAAAACGCCATTCCACGAAGTTTGATGCGGTTGATTAGCGGCCAGCTAACTTCAACTGAGGTGTTAAATGCCATTTTGCCGCCGGTTTCAATCTCACGGCATCCTGGCACCATACCGTATTCACTCATAGGATTGCAAACCATCTTTTTAGGTGTGATGCTTCTGTGGTCATATCCACGCACGCTATCCATGCCGCCTAAGAATATTTTTTCGTTGATTGGCAATTTGCTAGTGTCGTTGTTCCATAAATAATTAAAGGTAGCTTTGTAGCGTAGAATTAAATCCCAGCCGATTTCGTCTTCAAGCCCACGATACCAGGCAAAATCAGTGGTATTTCGCACGAATTTGCTATCACCGCCAAGTCCAGCTACTTCAAAAGATGTGCTAGCAGTAAAGCCTGAGCGTGGCAGATAGTGATCGTCTGTATTATCCCACGCAATGCTTGGAATTAGCGAGCTTTTCCAGTGTTTGCCGTTTAAATAGCCAGCTTCTGCATAAAATGGATTAAGCCCTGAAATTCTCGTATGTTGTAATAAATAGCTTAAATATACATTTGTATATCTGCCGATTTGCCTACCGCCAGTTACTCTAAAGCCATAGCTTTTTTCATCATATTCATTCCATTCCCAGCTGTTAGCAAATACTGACCCGCCAAGACTATAAGCTGAGTCATATACGCGTGGATTTGTAAGACTGATATTGCCGTTTAGTCCGTATCTGTTTTTGTCCGCTGCGATTGAGCCTTGATAACCTGAGCCAAAGATATTTGCCTCGCTGATTCCAGCACTAAGTAGCAGACCATCGCCTGAGCCGTATCCCACGCCGCCTGTGACTGAGCCTGTGGTTGTCTCTTTTACAGCTACTTCTAAATCCATTTGATTTGGACTTACTTGATGTTCTTTGATTTCTACATCTTCAAAATATCCAGTGCGTTTTAGCGCACTTAGGCTGTCTTTTAGATCAGCCCTATTGTATAAATCACCCTCAGTTAGATACATTTCACGGCGGATTACACGATCAAGCGTGTCTTGGTTGCCAGATAAATATACATTTCTTATATAAACTTCTTCATTTGGCAAAACTTGATATTTTATATTCACGGTGTGATCTTCTGGATTTTGCTGCGTTAGTGGCAAAACTCTAGCAAAGGCATAGCCCTTATCAGCTACCATATCTGTAAGTTTTTCTTGGTCTTTTTTAAGCCAAGCTGTGTTGAATATATCACCTTTTTCTAGTTTAAAATCACTTATAGTCTCGTTTACATCGATATTTAAATTTTCTGGTGCGTCTATTTCAATATCTCCGGCTCTATACTGCTCGCCTTCTGTGATATAATATGTAAGATCTGCTGTGTAGCCCTCAAAGTTTGTATTTAAATAAGGTCTTGAAACCTTAGCATCCAAAAAGCCTTTTTTAAGATATTCTTCGCGAATTTTTTCGCTGTCGTTTGGTAGCTCAAAAATCTTCACAGCACCATCATTTCGTCCCCACATCCAGCCTAGTGCCTCACGCTCTTTGTTTGCTACAAATGGCTCGATGTCGCTATAATCCTTTTCTTTTGCGCCGATTAGATTTACATTTTTGATTGTGATATTTTCGCCACGATTTACTCTATATTTTAGATGAACGCTATTTTCACTGCTTAGTGGCGTCATCTGCTCATCAACAACTGTGTCAAAAAAGCCCTTTGCTTCATAAAACTGCCTTACACGCTCTCTTGCTGTAAATGAGCTGCGCTCGTCATACATTTGACCTTTTTTGATGCCTAAAATTGTGTTTATTTGCTTTTCATCATTTGAGACCACGCCTTCGATGTCAATGCGTGCGATTGTCGGCTTTTCTTTTAGATGAATGACTACATCGCCGTTATTATCATCTATATAGATATCTTTAAAATAGCCTTGCATATATAAATTTTTGATGGCTTTGTTTGAAATCTCATCATTTATCTCCCCGCCTATTCTAAGGCGTGTGATATCGTCAGCTGCTTCTTTTGAAAGGTGCAAAAGCCCATCGTAAGTAATGCTTTTAATCGTGCTTGCAGAGCAAAAAGAACCAAAAGCTAAAATAAGCGCAAAGAGTGTTTTTTTCATAGTTTTTTCCAACAAAATAAAATTTAAAGTGCTAATTCTAGCATAAAGTTATTTAAGAGTGAATAAATTTGCTATAATTTTACGAAAATTTTTTAAAGGATTTAGGGTGAAAATCGGTATAGTCGGACTTGGGCTCATTGGTGGCTCGCTGGGCTTAGCACTAAAAAAGATGAAACTAATTGATAAAGTCTGCGGCTTTGATGCTAGTTCTCAAAACGCAAAAGATGCGCTAGAACTTGGTCTTGTTGATGAAATTTGTAGCATTGAAGAGATGAAAACTGGCTTTGATGCGATTTTTTTGGCAGTGCCGGTTGAAGCGATTGTAGAGCTTATGAACAAACTTCAAGGCTGCGATAAAAACACCACTATAATTGATTTAGGCTCCACCAAAAGAACAATTATCAAATCCTGCCCGCAGAGCCTAAAAGCGCAGTTTGTAGGTGCTCATCCTATGGCTGGAACAGAGTTTAGCGGCCCATTTGCTGCAAAAGATGGTCTGTTAAATGGCGCTATTGTCGTGCTTTGCGATGATGTGCAAGTTGAAAAAGAGCACATTAAAAAAGCCACTGAGCTTTTAAGCCACGCTGGAATGCGAATAATTTTCATGGATTCAGTATCGCACGACCACCATGTAGGCTTTATTTCGCACCTGCCGCATGCTATTTCTTTTAGCTTAGTAAATGCTACTTTAAGCGAAGAAGAAAGGCGAAATATTTTCTTGCTTGGTGGCACAAGCTTTGCTGGGATGGCGCGCATCGCCAAATCAAGCGAGATAATGTGGACTGATATTTTTAAGCAAAATAAAGACAATATTTTAAATGCTATGGCAGCTTTTAAGGCTGAGTTTGCCAAATGCGAACAAATGCTAGAAAATGAACGCTGGGAGGAGCTAAGAGAATGGATGAAAAACGCAAGAAAAATCAAAGATATTTTATAAAATTCAGCCAGTTTTGCGTAGTTATTTTATAAAATTCAGCTTGAATTTTTTGAATTTTTTAAAAAATTCAAAGCCAAAAAATTCATAAAATTCAAGTAGCATTTTGCGGCGTGAGCTTTGGCTGATGTCCATGATGGCTTTGTGCAAAGAGCAGCACAAAAATAAAGCAAATGCCAGTAAGCCCGAATTGCTCTTAGAATTTGGCTGAATTTTTTAGTCATTATTCATAGCTCTTAAACTTAGCTTCTAGCATTTTAATAAAATTTCTAGCAAATATTTTATACATTAGCAGCGAGATTGTGATAGCAAAACAAAGCCCAGAGCTTACAAGCAAGGCAGCCCTAGCTCCAAGTTTATCTGCTAGCTCGCCTAAGAGATACATCCCAACAGGTGCTAAAATAAATCAAAGTATATATACTCATCATTCTGCCGCGAAGCTTCATAGACCCATGTGTTTGTATACAAGTAATCACTAAGTTTGTAAAAATCAAAAACCCAGTCCCTGCTAAGCAAAGTCCTAGCACAAAAATGCTATTAGTAAATGCGCTCGCGCCAATACAAATAATAGAGCACATAGCGGTTAAAAATATAAGGCACATTGAGGTTCTGTGCTTGCCAAGTGCGTTTAGGCTAGCACCGACCAGCGACCCAACTCCCAAAAAGCTCATCACATAAGCAAAGTCCTCATCGCTGGCTTTAAAGCTCATTTTAACCAGCGCAGAAATGCTCACAGCATAATTTGGCACAAAAATCGCAACTATAAAACAAATCAAAAAAGAAGTAAGCAAAATATCGTGTCTTTTTGCATAAGAAAAGGCTGTGCTTATGGACTTAAAAAAGTTTTTAGTAAGATGCTTTTGTTCGGTATAAAAAGTAATTTTTATAAAAACAAAACTTAGCAGCGCAGGCAGACAAAAAAGCGCAGCAAAAACAAAGCAGTAATAAAGCCCCAAATTAGCAATAATAAGTGCTGCCATGCTAGGTCCCATGATACGAGATAAGCCTGAAATAACTGCCATTAGAGAAACTGCGTTTGAGAGATGGGCTTTGTCTTTTATGAGTATACGCACAAAACTATGTCTAGCAGGATAATCAATG
>CALEHZ010000144.1 GCA_937875715.1 uncultured Campylobacter sp.
AATTTTACTTAAAATATATTTTACAAACTCATCGCTGTCGTTTGGTGCTTTGACAACTTCGTATTTAGCGACCCCTGCTTTTAGCGCATGTTCTTTGTATAAAATCGCTAGTTCAAAATCGCTCTCAGAACAATCAATACAAAAGCTAATTGGATAAACCAGCACATTTTGCCCCTTTAAAGTATCCAAAACATCGCCGATATTTGGCCCTAGCCACTTTATTGGCCCTAAGCGACTTTGATAAACAAGGCTGATATTTTTAAAATTTAGCGCCTTGCTAAGCAAGCTTACATGCGCATTTACATGCTTTTCGTATAAATCACCCTTATCAATAATGCTTTGCGGCAGACTGTGAGCAGAGAAAATCAAATTCGTCTGCGTAGGCTCAAAGCCATTTTGCCTAGCAGTTTGTAAAATATTTTGCGTGATAATGTCGTTATACCCACTATCTTCGTAAAAATAATCAATAATTTTACTAATTTTAATATTATATTTTTTAGCCGCTTGCTTAGCATCATCTAGGCTTGAAAGTGTCGTGGTTTGCGAATGATGTGGATATAGCGGAAAAAGCAGCATATCATCGCAGTTTTCGTATTTTTTAAAAACATCATCGCAAAAAGGCGCAGTGTAATTCATCGCAAAGTCAAAAATCACCTCATTTTGCGCTAAATTCAGCTTTTTACAAAGGCTTTTTGTAATATCACTAATTGGCGATTTTCCTCCAAGTGCCTTGTAGCTTTCTTGTGCTTCTTTATCACGCATTTTTGTAATGCCCCAAGCTAGTAAAGAGCGCAAAAATGGGCTAGAAATAGGCAAAATATATTTATCATTAAACATATTTTTTAAAAAAACCTTAACCTCGCTAAGATCGTTTGGGCCGCCCATATTTAGTAAAATCACTACTTTTTTCATATTTTTCCTTTAAAATAAACTTTCTTCAATTTTTTGTTCTTCAAGCTGCTTGTAAAGCTCTTTATAATCGCAATTTACAAGGGCGAATTTTTCAAAATTTAAGCTTTTTGGCTCGCTTAAATCACTAAAAGCAGGGGCATTTAGCCTACTAGCACAAAACTCAAAAATTTGAGCATCTTTTATACAGATAAAAGCACGATTTGAGCTTGCTACGACTTGATTTTTAATCCCTACAAAAAGTGGCTTAAAAGCCTCAAAATCTTTAAAATCTTTTAAGTAAAACTCAATATTTTTATCATAAAAAAATGCTAAAAGTGCGCAAAACTCGCCCACAAAAACGCTAGGCAGCGCTAGAGAATATCTAATTCCCTTGTAAGCAAAATCGCTGTAAAATAGCGATAAAGACGAGCTTTTAACCGATTTTACCTCTGTTAGATTATAACACTCAAAGCTTAAATTTTTTGGGGCTTCTTTTATAGCTAAAACCTTGCTTTTTGCGCTCATTGCGTGCTTTAAAATATTTTCTAGCTTAGATTTACAAAGTGTAAAATCGCCACAAAATAATGACAAAACCGCACACTGGCTAGCATTTAGATTAAGCACAAGTAAATTATTTGCTGTGATAAAATAGCGAATCAGCCGTAAAATCGCTGCATCCATGTCATTTACACGCAAAAAAGCAATCTCATCATCAAAAGGCAAAATATCGCCTACGATAGCGTATGCGCCGTTTTTAGCAGCTAGTTTTGCCTCTAGTTCGCTTCTTGCAAAAAAGCACTCGCCGCGCTTCATTTTGCCCGCTTCAAAGCAAAAGCCGCTAATTTGGCTAATTTGTGGATTATTTATGAGTTTTGCGCTTATAATTCCAGCTAAATTTTGTATTTTCAAAAGCAGTTCCAAACAAAAAAAAATAAAGCCTAATTTTAGCTAAAATTCTACAAATTTTTGTGTAATAATTAAAATTTATGAATATTTTGGTTTTTAAAAAAGATTAAAACAAAAAACATAGCTGCCACAATATAAATTATAAGTATTTTATAAAAAGCTTTTTGTTAGAATAACAAATATTTTATATCAAAGGCTAGCAAAATGATTACAAAAGACAATTTAAAAGAAGTTTTAAATATACTTGGATTTTCAACTAATGATAATATAAAGTATGAAAAATTCTATCAAAATAGCGACAAAATATCTATTAAAGTAGATTTTGATAAAAAAACTATTGATTATTTGCCTTTTGATAATAGATTTAAAAGCGACACTTTGCCAAGCATCGGTAATCCGAGCGTTGGCTTCATGGCTCACAGAGAAACAACGCTAAATTTCAAAGATGAAAAAGCAAAAGAAGTTTTTATTGATTTAATAGCCGTTGATAAACTTTTAGAAAAAGGCTATAAACCTGAGCATATCGTTTTAGAACCAGAGTTTAAAACAGGTCACGGAGATAAAGCTTACGGCGATATTTTAGTATTAAATGAAAATTTTGAAAATTTACTTTTGATTGAGTGTAAAACCACCACAAGCGATATCAATAAAAGCGAATTTCACAAAGAATGGCAAAATATGTTAGAAAATGGCGGTCAGCTTATATCTTATCAAGGTGTAAGAAAATCAAAATTTCTTTGTTTGCTTTCTTTTGATTTATATGAAGATAAAATTCTAACTTATAATTATATTGTTTCTATGCTTGATGATGAAAATGGCAAAAAAGCCGAAAAAAACTACTCAAATACAAGTGATAAAGACGCTATTTTTAAAGTATGGAAAGAATTATATGGCAAAAATTATGAAGAAGTAGGCGTTTTTGAGCCTAGTATGCAAGCCTATAAT
>CALEHZ010000145.1 GCA_937875715.1 uncultured Campylobacter sp.
TGACCTTTAAATTTGCTGACAAATCGCCAAAAAGCAAAGATAAAGTTTTACTGGCTAATTTGATGTTATTTAGATACTTTGACGGATTTTTTTCAAACATTTCCACGCTCATTAAAATCACACTTAGTGGTGTATTTATCTCATGCGTGGTGTCTGTGATGAAGCTATTTAGTCCTTTTATATGTGCTAAAAGTGGTTTGTAGCTCATTTTTACGATAAAATACGAAACCGCACAAATCAACACAAAACAAATAGCACCAATGAAAAGCAGCGTAAAAAGTATGCTTTCAAGGTCTTTTGTTAGCTTATCACTGCGTAAAATTGCGATAGTATCATCACGCCAAAGGCTGTAATAGACATATTTTCCATCTTTAAAAAAGTATGAATGTCTGTGTATATCATTATCTAAAAAATCTACTTTTATCTCAAAATCTTTTTGTAATATTTTATCAGCTTTTTTTACAAATACTTCATAGTCTTTAAAACCACTTATTTGGGATATATTATCATCATTTGATCTTGTAAAATGTAATATAAATTTAGCTTGATCTCTAAGCTTAAAAATATTTTGTTCAAAAAGTTCATTTTGTTTATGATGGTAAAAAAGTGCACAAAAAGCAGTTACCATCACCATACTAGTGATAATATAAACTAATAAAACAGGCAGATAATATCGTTTTTTAGGCATTTTGATAACTTTTATATTCGTAGCCAATTTTTGGGTGAGCAATAATTCGCTCTTCTCCAATTATTTTTCTAAGATGGCGAATATAAACACGCAAACTCATCTCACTTGGCTCTTCAAAGCCCCATAAATGCGAGTAAATCTCATCTCTTGTAATGACTTTGTCAGAATTTGAAATAAATAAGGCTAACAAATCACATTCTTTTTTAGCAATATTAATACTTATGCCTGCTTTTAGCACCTTTTTTTGTAAAACATCAAATTCAAGCTCAGAGCTGATTTTAACAAGCTTTGCACCAAATTCTCTTTTTAGCAAATTTTCAACCCTTACAGCAAGCTCAGCTAGCTCAAAAGGCTTTTTAAGATAGTCATCGCAACCTGAATTAAAGCCCTTTTTTACATCATCAATCGTATTTAAAGAAGTGGTGAAAATACAAGGCGTTTTAATCCCATTTTCTCTAAGCTCACCAAGCAGCTCAAAGCCGTTTCCGCCTATTACTTTAACATCAAAAATAAACAAATCAAAGCCTTTTGGCGCAAGATCAAGTGCTTCTTCATAGCTAGTGCAGCTAATCACCTTATAACCGCTATCTTCTAAAAAATCACACATGATTTCATTTAATGTAGGCTCGTCTTCTAAAAGTAAAATTTTATTCATTTTAAACCTTGAATTTTATAAAAATGCTTTTAGCTGTAGCTAAAAGCATTTGTAGTTTTATCTTAGTGGGCAATTTACGCCAGCACAAGGCATGCCAGGACGCGGACCTCTTTGACCTCTTGGTGCGTATCTTGGATCTTTTAAAGGCATCCTACAAAGCCCCTCAATATATGCTTCACCTCTTTTTAGAGTTGCTAGATTTTGACGCTTTTGATAAAGCATTTCATCATTAAAGGCTTTTCTATCCTCTGGGGCTAGATTTTCTACCGCATCAAACATAATTTGCCTTTTTTGCTTACAGATCTCATCGATTTTTAGCTGTAAGGCTGTGGCTTCTTTGTTTAGTTTAAAATGTTTGCTAGCGACTTCTTTTGCAAGCTCACTTGGTGCTTTTGTATTTTTTGCATCAGCGCAAAGTGCCACGCTAGCTAGCACGCTAGCACAAAGTAAGATTTTTAAAGTTTT
>CALEHZ010000146.1 GCA_937875715.1 uncultured Campylobacter sp.
ACAAAGCAAGCCCACGCCAAAAGCAAGTAAAAAAATAATAAAGGCAAGCAAAGGAATAAAAATTAGCGTGTAGCCGATATTTGCGCTTAGGCACAAAAAAATAAGCAAACTTACAAAAACTAAAATTATATTTGTAAAAACAGAACTTCCAGCTGAGATTAAAGGTAAGCAAAGCTTAGGAAAAGAGAGCTTTTTTATGATATTTGCGTTGCCTGTAAAGCAGTTTAAAACAGAACCAACAATATCGCTAAATAGCGCCCACGCCATCATTCCAGAAATCAAATAAATAGCATAAGCAAACTGACTATCAATGCCAGGCAATTTCGCCTTTAATGCGTAGCTAAGCACCAAAGCATACATCAAAACCTGCGCTAAAGGATTTATAATAAGCCACAAAAATCCCAGCTTTGAACGAGAAAAGCGGTTTAAAAAATCAGTCTTAATTGATGAAATAATAAAGTATTTGTAATCCCAAAGTTCTTTCATTTTTATACTTTTTATAATTATTTTTAGCGCAATTTTAGCATAAAATTTGCTGAATTTTCTAAATTAAGCAAATTTTGCGTTTTTTTTAGCTAATATTGCGAAATTTTTTGTTTAGGAGAAAAAAATGAGTAAAACAGCACTTGTTACTGGAGCCACTGGTCAAGATGGAGCTTATCTTTCACGCTATTTAGTAGATCTTGGATATAAAGTATTTGGCGCTTACCGCAGAGCTGCTAGCACAAATCTTTGGCGCCTTGGCGAACTAAAACTGCTTGATGAGGCAAATTTTAGTCTAATTGAGCTTGATATAACTGATCCAGTTAGCTGTATAAATGCTATAAAGGTCGCAAAACCAAATGAAATTTATAATCTTGCTGCTCAAAGCTTTGTGGGTGCTAGCTTTAAAGAGCCACTTCACACAAGCTACGCAAGCGGAATTGCCGTGCTAAACTTGCTTGAGGCAATTCGCCTAAGCGACAAAAGCATTAAGTTTTATCAAGCAGGCACCAGCGAAATGTTTGGCAAAGTCCAAGCAATACCGCAAAATGAGACTACTCCATTTTATCCACGCTCACCTTATGGCGTAGCTAAGCTTTATGGACATTTTATGAGTATAAATTACCGTGAGAGCTATGATATATTCGCAGCTTGTGGAATTTTATTTAATCACGAAAGCCCACTAAGAGGCTTAGAGTTTGTAACTCGCAAAATCACAAATAGTGCTGCTAAAATCGCACTTGGCAAGCTTGATTGCTTAGAGCTTGGTAACCTTGAGGCTAAACGTGATTGGGGCTTTGCAAAAGACTATGTAGAGGGCATGCACGCTATGCTTCAAGCACCAAAAGCTGATACTTTCGTGCTAGCTAGTGGAGTTACGACAACTGTGCGTGATTTTGTAAAAATGAGCTTTGAAGCACTTGATATAGAGCTTGAATTTTCTAGTTCTGGCGTGGATGAGGTAGCAAGGGATAAAAAATCTGGCAAGGTCGTAGTAAAGGTAAATCCAGAGTTTTTCCGCCCAGCTGAGGTTGATCTTTTAATCGGCGATGCTAGCAAGGCAAAAGAAAAACTTGGCTGGAGTGCTAAAACAAATCTAAATGAGCTTTGTGCGATGATGGTAAAAGCTGATTTGGAACGTGCGAAAAGCGGTTTTGAGTTTTGAATTTTCTAAAAAATTCAAGCCCTGAATTTTTTAAAATTTTTTGAATTTTCTAAAATTTTGAATTTTTTAAAAGTGAATTTTATAAATTAGGAAAAAATATGGATGAAAATAAAAAAAAGAGTTTAGAGCTTGCTTTAAAACAAATTGACAAGCAGTTTGG
>CALEHZ010000147.1 GCA_937875715.1 uncultured Campylobacter sp.
TATGTAAATGATATACCGCATATCGGGCATGCTTATACTACCATTATTTGCGATACTTTGGCGCGTTTTTACCGCTTACAGGGCGATGAAGTGTTTTTCATCACTGGCACGGACGAACACGGACAAAAGATTGAGGGGGCCGCAGCTAAAAATAATCTAAGCCCAAAAGCAATGGCAGACAAGGTAAGTGCGTCGTTTAGAGAACTTTGGGATAGTTTTGATATTAGCTACGATCACTTTGTGCGAACTACTGATGAGAGCCACGAAAACTGCGTTCAAAAGATATTTGCTAAAATGTATGAAAGCGGCGATATCTATAAAGGTGAGTATGAAGGCAACTACTGCGTAAGCTGCGAGAGCTTTTTTCCGGCTAATCAGCTAATTGATGGTGAGTTTTGCCCTGATTGTGGCAAAAAAACTAGCATTATCAAAGAAGAAAGCTACTTTTTTGCGCTTAGCAAGTATGAAAAGCGCCTTTTAGAGTGGTATGAAAGCGATAAATGTATTTTACCGCGTGGCAAGAAAAATGAGGTTATAAACTTTGTAAAAGCAGGACTTAAAGACCTTTCTATCACGCGCACGAGTTTTAGCTGGGGTGTGGCGCTGCCAAAAGAGCTAAACGAGCCAAAACATGTGGTTTATGTATGGCTGGATGCGCTGTTTGCGTATTTATCGCCACTTGGGCTAATGAGTGATGAAGCAAAAATGGCGCATTTTAATGAGTGTGGAATTCATCTAATCGGCAAAGATATTTTGCGTTTTCATGCTGTTTTTTGGCCGGCGTTTTTGATGAGTCTTGGTCTGCCTTTGCCAAATATGGTAGCAGCGCACGGCTGGTGGACAAGAGATGGGCAAAAAATGAGCAAAAGCAAAGGCAATGTCGTAAATCCAAAAGAAGTTGCCGCTGCGTATGGAATAGAGCAGTTTAGATACTTTTTGCTGCGTGAAGTGCCTTTTGGACAAGATGGCGATTTTAGTCAAAAAGCGCTAATTGAGCGTATTAACTCAGAGCTTTGTAACGACCTTGGAAACTTGCTCTCACGCATCGTTGGCATGAGCTCAAAATACTCAAACTATGAAATAAAAGCAAGTAGAATTCTAGAATTTTATAAAAACGAGATTAATGAGGCAAATACGCACATCAAAAACGCTTTAAATGAAATTAGCGAAGTAAATATAAATAAATATTTAGATGAAATTTGGCGTGTGCTAAATATCGCAAATGCGGCGGTAGCAAAGTATGAGCCGTGGAATCTAGTCAAAAATGGCAAGCTTGAAGAAGCTGACGCTGTGGTGGGGCTGTGTGCGAATTTGCTAGCAAAGGTGGCGATTTTACTAGCTCCTGCGCTGCCAAAGACAGCAGCAAAAATTGCTGATACTTTGGGCTTTGAGATAAATACAGATAATTTTATGTATTTTATTACGCAAAATAATATAATGAACTTTACAAGTAAGCCTTGTGAGCCATTATTTAACAAGGTAGAAAGTGAGCTTATGGCGCCACCTGCGAGTGTCAACGAACAAAGCGTTGAGCAAATCAAAATAGATGATTTTGCTAAATGTGAGATCAAGGTCGGCACGGTTTTAGACTGCGAAAATGTAGAAGGCAGCTCAAAGCTTTTGAAATTTAAAGTGGATTTGGGCGAGAGTGCGCCAAGGCAGATTTTAAGCGGTATTGCGAAGTTTTACAAGGCGGACGAGCTTGTAGGCAAACAAGTTTGTGTTCTTTCTAATCTAAAACCTGCTAAAATCATGGGCTTAGAGAGCCAAGGTATGATTTTAAGCGCAGAAACTGACGATGGCGGCAGAAAGCTGGTGCTTTTAGGCACACAAGCGCAAGTAAAAAATGGTGCGATTGTAGGCTAAGTTTTATAAAATTTGGCTGAATTTTAGGCATAATGGTCAAAAACGGGTGCTAAATTTTTCGTTTTTGACCTTATCTTTGCT
>CALEHZ010000148.1 GCA_937875715.1 uncultured Campylobacter sp.
ATAAAATTCAAAGATAAATTAAAAAATTCAGTTTTGAATTTTATGAAATTTAATAAAAATTAAATTGAATTTTATAAAATTCAAGCGTTAAAAAATTCATTGAATTTTATAAAATTCAATTAAAATACTTAAAGGATAAAAAATGTTTTTAGATAGTTTAGTAGGACTGTTCTCAAGCGATATGGGAATTGATTTAGGCACAGCAAACACGCTTGTTTTGGTTAAAGACAAGGGCATCGTGATAAACGAACCTAGCGTGGTAGCAGTAGAGCGTGAAAAATACGGACGCCAGAAAATTCTAGCTGTAGGACATGAAGCCAAAGAAATGGTGGGCAAAACTCATAGTGGAATTGAGGCGATTCGTCCTATGCGTGATGGCGTTATAGCCGATTTTGACATGACTGAAAAAATGATAAGATATTTTATAGAAAAAACGCATCGCAGAAAGAGCTTTTTGCGCCCAAGGGTTATAATTTCGGTGCCTTATGGACTAACACAAGTTGAAAGAAAAGCCGTGCGTGAATCAGCTCTTTCAGCTGGTGCAAGAGAGGTATTTTTAATTGAAGAGCCGATGGCAGCAGCGATTGGCGCAAATCTGCCAGTAATGGAGCCACAAGGCAGCTTTGTAGTAGATATCGGTGGTGGAACTACTGAAATAGGCGTAACTAGCCTTGGCGGACTTGTGATTTCAAAATCAATTCGTGTAGGCGGCGATAAAATCAATGAAGCCATAGTAAATTATGTAAAAGAAAAGCATAATTTAGTCATTGGCGAGCGCACAGGCGAAGAGATAAAAATTGAAATCGGCTGTGCTGTGCAACTACCAAAAGAACTTAGTATGAGCGTAAAAGGTAGAGATCAAATTACTCGTCTTTTAGGCAGCTTGGAACTTACTAGCGAGGATGTAAGAGAAGCTATGGAAGAACCACTAAAAGAAATCGTAGATGCGATAAAATCGGTGTTAGAAAAAATGGCACCAGATATAGCAGGCGATATATTTAAAAGCGGAATCGTGCTAACTGGTGGTGGAGCTTTAATTCGTGGGCTTGATAAATACATTTCAGACTGTGTAAAACTGCCTGTGTATGTAGCAGATGAGCCACTTTTAGCAGTAGCAAAAGGAACTGGCAAAGCATTAGAAGAAATTGTGCTATTACAGCAATTAACACATGAAGAGTAAAATAAAATTTCTTATTGTAATAACATATGTTATTTTTTTATCTTTTTATGCAAGTGATGCGTTAAAAAAGAATTTTTTAGATGTTAGTAATAATGTAGTAGCTTATTTTGATAGTTTTTTAATATACGGCAAAAATCTCTTTAGTGAGCATTTTAATCAAGCTGAAAATATTGCAAAACTAAGGGCAGAAAACGAAAAGCTAAAAGAAGCTGCTGCCCTGCTAGATGCTTTTAGCTATGAATTAAATGATTTGCTAAAAGATAATCAAGCCAAAAAATTTAGTCCTAACATTAAAATAGTAAGGGCTTTAAGCTATGCTCAAATTGGAGATCATAGCAAGATTTGGCTTGATTTTGAAGAATTTGATAAAAATAAAACCTATGGATTATCAATAAATAATAAAACCGTTGGAATTGTGATAAATCAAAATGATAGACCTTTGGCGATTTTACAAAATGATCCAAAAAGTCTATTTGCTGTTTATATAGGCGAGGAAAAAATTCCAGGCATCGCTAAGGGTAACGGCAAAAATATAGAAGTAAAATATATAGCCAAATGGCTAACTCCAAAAATAGGTGATGAGGTGCGAACAAGTGGGCTTGATGAGATGTTTTATGGCGGTACACTAGTAGGCAAGGTCATAGAACTAATAGATGAAAATATTTATACTACTGCTATTGTAGAACCTGCTGCTAGCATAAATGTTCCATCTTATTTGTATGTAGTAACAAAAGGATAAAAAATGCCAAAAAGAAATGATATAAAAAGCGTTTTGCTAATAGGCTCAGGGCCTATTGTAATAGGTCAAGCTTGTGAGTTTGATTATAGTGGCACGCAGGCTGCTAAGACATTAAAAGAGCTTGGTTATAGAGTAGTTTTAATAAACTCAAATCCAGCTACAATCATGACTGACCCTGACTTTGCTGATGCTACATACATTGAGCCAATTACTGCTGATGCTATTTCTCGCATTATCAAAAAAGAGCGTGTTGATGCGATTTTGCCTACGATGGGCGGACAAGTGGCACTTAATGTGGCGATGGAATTATATGAAAAAAATCTTTTAGGCGATGTAAAGTTTATAGGCGCAAATCCAGAGGCGATTAAAAAGGGCGAAGATAGAGTTGAGTTTAAAAAAGCTATGCAAAAAATCGGCATGGACTTGCCAAAATCAGCCTACGCCCACAGCCTTGAAGAAGCCCTAAGCGCAGCTGATGAAATAGGCTTTCCGCTTATAATACGAGCTAGCTATACACTAGGTGGAGCTGGCTCTGGCGTGGCTTACAATATGGACGAGTTTAGAAGCCTTGCTGAGGGTGGAATAGAGGCAAGCCCTATAAATGAAATACTCATTGAAGAAAGCTTACTAGGCTGGAAAGAGTATGAAATGGAGGTTATCCGCGATTGTAAGGATAATTGTATTATTGTCTGCTCTATTGAAAACTTTGATCCTATGGGTGTCCATACTGGCGACAGCATCACTGTTGCCCCTGCGCTAACCCTAACAGATAAAGAATATCAAAGAATGCGTGATGCTTCTTTTGCTATTTTGCGTGAGATTGGCGTAGATACTGGTGGCTCTAATGTCCAGTTTGCTATAAATCCAGCAAATGGTAGAATGACAGTAATTGAGATGAACCCACGTGTAAGCCGTAGCTCAGCCCTTGCTAGTAAAGCCACAGGCTATCCTATCGCAAAAGTGGCTACCATGCTTGCTGTGGGATTTAGCCTAGATGAGATTAAAAACGATATTACAGGCACGCCAGCTAGTTTTGAGCCGGTAATTGATTATATAGTAAGTAAAATTCCACGCTTTACCTTTGAGAAATTCCCAGGCGCAAATCCGTATTTAGGCACTGCGATGAAAAGCGTGGGCGAGGTGATGGCGATTGGTAGAACCTTTAAAGAAAGCATTCAAAAAGCACTTTGTTCTATGGAGAAAAATTATTTTGGCTTTAACGAACTTAGCTTAAATGACGAAGAACTTAGCTTTGGGCTTAGAAACGGACATGAAAAGCGAATTTTATATATCGCACAAGCTTTTAGAGATGGACGAAGTATAGATGAAATACACGCTCTTTCACGCATTGATCCGTGGTTTTTAAATGAAATCAAAGAAATAGTGGAATTTGAAAAAAATCTAAATATGGATATTTTAAACGATAAAGAGCTTTTAAGAGAAGCTAAAATCATGGGATTTAGCGATGAGATGATAGCACATTTTATCAATAAAAACGATGATTTAGGACTTAGTGCAAATGATATATTCTACGCTAGAACTAGACTTGAAATTAACGCAGATTATCACGAAGTAGATACTTGCGCTGGTGAGTTTGAAGCGCTTACGCCTTATCTTTATAGCTCAGTTAGCACGGATAATGGCTTTAGCGAATCAAGCTTAGAGCCTTCACTTCGTCCAAATAATAGCAAGAAAAAAGTGCTAATCATAGGTGGCGGACCAAATAGAATAGGGCAGGGCATTGAGTTTGATTATTGCTGTGTTCACGCATCTTTTGCGCTAAAAGACATGGGCATTACAAGCATAATGTATAATTGTAATCCAGAGACCGTTAGCACAGATTATGACACCAGCGATAAGCTGTATTTTGAGCCAATTAGCTTTGAGCATTTGCGAACTTTAATAGCACATGAAAAGCCAGATGGTGTAATAGTGCACTTTGGCGGACAAACACCACTTAAATTTTCTAAAAAACTTAGCATGATAGGCGCCAAAATAATTGGCACAAGCGCAAGAGTGATTGACATAGCAGAAGACCGCAAAAAATTCAGTGAATTTATTACAAAAATCGGTATCAAACAGCCTAAAAACGATACCGCCACAAGCCAAAATGAAGCTATTATAAAGGCTGGAAATATCGGCTATCCTGTGCTTGTGCGCCCTAGCTATGTGCTTGGTGGAAGAGCCATGAGAATTGTCGCAAATCAAAGTGAGTTAGAAAGCTACATGAACGAAGCAGTTCAAGTAAGTGGTAGCTCACCTGTTTTGCTAGATAAATTTTTACAAAATGCCACTGAACTTGATGTAGATGCTATTAGCGACTCTAAAAATGTCTACATCGGTGCGATTATGGAACACATTGAAGAAGCTGGCGTTCACAGCGGCGATAGCGCAAGTATCTTGCCGCCGCAGTCTTTAAGTAGTGAAATGATAGCAAAAGTAGAAAATGCTACTAAGCAAATTGCGTTAAATCTTGGCGTGGTGGGGCTTATGAATATTCAGTTTGCTATATATGAAAACGAACTTTATATAATTGAAGTAAATCCGCGCGCCTCTCGCACCGTGCCTTTTGTAAGCAAAGCGACTGGAATTCCACTTGCTAAGGTAGCAACTCGCGTGATGTGGCAAGGCGATTTGCTTGAAGCTTTGAAATTCTACGATAAATTTGGCGTAGTTACTGAAAATAACGGCGTTTACAAAGCAAAGAGCAAAGGGCATATTTGCGTAAAAGAAAGCGTGTTTCCGTTTAATAAACTACCAGGTGCGGATGTGCTTTTAGGCCCTGAGATGAAGAGCACCGGTGAAGTTATGGGTATAAGTTCTAGCTTTGAGGCTAGTTTTGTAAAAAGCCAAGCTGCTGCTAAAAACGCTCTGCCAAGCTCTGGTAAAGTATTTATTAGCCTTGCTGACCACGACAAAGAAACTGGCGTAAAGCTTGCTAATACGCTAAACTCGCTTGGATTTGAAATTCTAGCTACTGGCGGAACTTTTAGATATTTTGAGAGCAAAGGCGTAAAAGCCAAAATGGTCTATAAAATCAGCGAAGGACGCCCAAATATAGAAGATAACATTCGCAACGGCGAAATCGCACTAGCTATAAACACAAGCGGGCACAAAAGCAAGCAAGGCGACGCAGCTGCCATTCGCCAAGCGGTGCTAAAAGCCGGCGTGCCGTATTTTACAAATATGCGCTCAGCGATGATCGCAGCAAATTCGCTTGGCAAAATAAATGAGGCAAAAGAAGTAAAAAGTTTGCAAGAATATTTGAAATAATATTATTTGAATTTTCTGAATTTTCTGAAAATTCTTTTTATAGGCTGGCTCAGCTTGCGAG
>CALEHZ010000149.1 GCA_937875715.1 uncultured Campylobacter sp.
AACCTCGGCTTTACCGCCTTCTGTGGTAACCATAATTATAGGCATATCAACATATTTTTGCTCTGCACGCACTTTTTTTACAAGCTCAAGTCCGTTCATCTCGGGCATGTTCCAATCGGTAATAAGAACATTTATATCGTTATTAGCCTCTAAAACACTCCAGGCTTCTAGTCCGTGCTCAGCTTCTAAAATATCCTTGTGACCAAGTCTTTGTAATGTATTTTTAATAATTCTTCTCATTGTAGAGCTATCATCAACGACTAGTAATTTCACAATTTGTCCTTTTTAGAATTTTTAAACTTGGTATTTTATCAAAAAAACTTTAAATTTTCTTAAAATTTAAAGAATTTTAGAAAGAAAATCTTTTAATCTTTGATTTTTTGGATTTGAAAAACACTCACTCGGAGTAGAGTCCTCAGCAATCACGCCATCATCAAAGAATAAAATTCTAGTTCCAACTTCTTTAGCAAAGTTCATTTCGTGCGTTACAATTACCATTGTCATGCCACTTTGTGCTAATGTTTTCATTACTTCAAGCACTTCGCCTACCATTTCTGGATCAAGCGCAGAAGTAGGCTCATCAAAAAGCATCACATCAGGTGCCATCGCCAAGGCTCTAACGATTGCTACACGTTGCTTTTGACCGCCTGAAAGCTGAGCTGGATAAGCATTTGCTTTGCCTTCTAGTCCCACACGCTTTAAAAGTTCAAGTGAGCGATCATTTGCCTCTTTTTTGCTCTTTTTTAGAAGCTTAATTGGCGCAATGCTTAAATTTTCTAAAATTGTTAAATGTGGGAAAAGATTAAAATGCTGAAAAACCATTCCCATTTTTTGCCTGTGAGCATCTACATTTATATTTTTAGCAGTTAGCTCATTACATTCAAAAAAGATTTTTCCGCTAGTTGGTGTCTCAAGCAAGTTTAAAGTGCGTAAAAATGTGCTTTTTCCAGACCCAGAAGCTCCGATGATTACTACCACTTCACCTCTTTTTATCTCTACATTTATGCCTTTTAAAACCTCATGTTCGCCAAAACTCTTTTTTAAATTTTCTGCTTTTATTAAAATATTAGTGTTCGCTTGCACGCAGCTTCCTTTCTAGTTTGCTTACAAACCACGATAAAATCATCACTATCACAAGATAAATTAGTGCTACTGCAATTAAAGGCATAAAGGCTGAGAAAGTGCGCCCTCTAATGATATCGCCAGCTCTTGTAAGGTCTGTAATTGCTACATATCCAGCAACTGAGGTTTCTTTTAAAAGCACGATAAACTCATTTGCTAGCGCTGGCAAGACATTTTTAAAAGCCTGCGGAAATACAATGTAGCGCATTGTTTGAAAGTAATTAAAGCCTAAACTTCGCCCAGCTTCAAACTGCCCTTTATCAACTGACATTATGCCAGATCTAAAAATCTCAGCCACATAAGCCCCTGAGTTTATACCAAAGGCTAAAATAGCGATTAAAACGCTATTTGTGGAGCTTGCAAAAATGATATAATACATTATCATCAGCTGCACGACAACAGGCGTGCCACGAATCACCGTAAGATAAAAGCCAAAAAGCGCATTAAAAAAGCATAGAATTTTCTTTTTAGCACCTGTGATTTCTTTGGCGTGTTTATCGTATGTAGAGCGCACAAATGCCACGATAAAGCCCAAAATTATACCAATAATTGAGGCAAAAAACGTAATAATTAGCGTAACTTTTAAGCCTTGTAAAAGGAATAAATATCTATCGCCTTCTATAAAATTCAAAACAAATGCTGATTTAAAGCCTTCAAGCCAGCCAGAAATTTTGTCTTTTTCGCTCTCGCCATCAACCTTTTTGTGCTTTGCGTTTATGTATTTTTCTACGATTTTCTCAAGCACGCCTTCTGTTTTTAGCTCATCAAGTGCTTTATTTATTTTGGCTAAAAGCTCGGTGTCATCTTTATTTAGCACGATTGCGTAGTCTTCTTGGATAAACTCGCTATTTAGAATTTTTAGATTTTTGTATCCAGCTATGAAATTTTGTGCAGGATGCTCGTCAATAATCACACAATCAAGCTTGCCGGTTGAGAGCGCATTTACCGCATCTACGCCGTTTGCAAACTCCTCCATGGCGCCTTTTATCTTGCCTGCTGAAATATCATCGCCTACATAAATCGCACCTGTTGTAGAAAGCTGAGTGCCGATTTTTACATTATTTGCGCTATACAAATCATCTACGCTTTTTATAGCGCTATTTTCTTGGACGATTATTACTTGCTTTGAACTTGCATAAGAGCTGCTAAAATTCACGCTTTGCTTGCGTTCTTCTGTGATTGTAAAGCCAGAGAGTCCAATATCTACTTTTTTGCTAGTAACTGCTGGTATTATTGAGCCAAACTCCATATTTTGGATTTCAAGCTTATATTTAAGTTTTTTGGCAATGTTTTGTGCGATTTCTATATCAATGCCAGCAAACTGCCCATTATCGCCTACAAACTCATAAGGCGGAAAATTCGCATTTGTCGCCATTTTGAGCACTTTTTCATTGCCATTTTGACAGCCTAAAAAACACAAAATGAAAGCAAGAATAACGAGAATTTTTTTCATTATTACCTCTTTTTAAAGAAGTGAATTTTATAAAATTCAGCTTATTTTTAAAATTGAATTTTATAAAATTCAAGCAAATTTAATAAGCGAATTTTATAAAATTCACTTATTTTTTACAATATGTTCGATGATTGCGTGAGCGTTGTTTAGTGCTACTACGATGCTGCCACCTTTTTTAGTAGCGATATCGCCGCCTACAAAAAGCCCTTTTGTCTTTGTCTCATAGTTTTCATCAATCACAGGATCTTCGCCGTTCATTTCTATACCGCATTTTGAGAGAAAATCAACCGGAGTTGAGCCGCCGATTGCATAAATCGCTCTATCAAAAATCTGATTTTTGCCATTTGTAAAATGGACGCAAACCTTACCATCAGCGTTGCTAAGCTCAGTTATATCGACACCAAGCATAAGGCGTAAGGTATTGTTTTTCTCAGCCTCAAAAACAGCATTTTCATTTATTTCATTTAATCTTGTGAATTTTTCTTTGCGGTAGCATAGAGTTACTTCATTATATTTGCCAAGCTCACACGCATACTCAGCTGCGCTATTTCCGCCACCTACGACTATGATTTTTTCGCCTTTATTACAATTATTTAGATTGAAATTTACTAGATTCATAATGCTAGGCGGAATTTTATATTCTGGCTTATTTGGTTTGCCCATTCTGCCGATTGCTACAACTACATTTTTGGCTTTGTAGCCTGATTTTGATGTAGTTATTTCAAAATGCTCGCCATTTTTTTTCACACTTTCAACCTCGACATTGAAAACCGCCTCAAAATGCCCAGCATCCAATAAAGCATCAAAATAATTTAGCGTTGTCTCTTTTGTGCCATCAAAAAACACAACAGCACCTTTTGTTCTGCTGTCCATGCCCTTGTATTCTTTATCTACACGCTTTCCGTCTTTATAAAATTTGCGTATAGTTTGGCTGTGATTGTCGCCTTTTTCAAGCAATAAAATTTTCTCCAAACCAGCATTTTTCGCCTCCACCACGCAAGCAATTCCGCATGGTCCACCACCGATAATTACGATGTCATACATTTTTTAATCCTTTTTTTAAGTTTTTGTGGCTAGAATTGTAAGCAAATTTTCTAACAAAAAGGTTAATAAGATGCAAAAAATTCTACAAAACTTAAAAAATTCACAAAAAAAATTACAAAGCCTTAGCGCAAACGAGCGAAATGAACTGATTTTACGCATAGCTGATGAAATTAAAAAAAACAAAGCTGAAATTTTAAAGGCAAACAAGCAAGATTTGCAAAATGCTTCAAATTTAAGTGCTGCAATGAAGGATAGATTGCGCCTTGATGAAAGTCGCTTAAATGCCATAAAATCAGGCTTGGAAAGCATCGCAGCACAAAGCGAAGTAATAGGTGAGATAAAAAAAGGCTGGGTGGCAAAATCAGGCATAAAAATCTCTAAAATTTCTGTGCCAATTGGCGTAATAGCCGCAATTTATGAGGCTAGACCAAATGTAACACTTGAAATCGCAGCCCTAGCTATAAAAAGTGCCAACGGCTGCGTGCTAAAAGGCGGCAAAGAAGCCAGACTTACAAATCTAGCCTTTATAAACGCCTTAAAAAGAGCGTTTGAGCCACTTGGATTTTGTAGCGTAGAGTTTTTAGACATTAGCAGAGATGAAGTCTTAGAACTACTGCAAATGAGCGAATACATCGACATGATCGTGCCAAGAGGTGGCGAAAATCTTGTAAAATTCGTAAGCCAAAACTCAAAAATCCCAGTTTTAAAGCATGATAAGGGGCTTTGCCACATTTATATCGATAAAAAAGCTGATATCAAAAAAGCCTTAAATATCTGCATAAACGCCAAATGCTCGCGTCCTGCGGTTTGCAATGCGGCTGAGACTTTTTTAGTCCACGAAAGCATCGCAAATGAGTTTTTGCCGCTACTAAAAATAGAACTAGATAAATTTGGCGTAAAAATCTTTGGCTGTGCTAAAACTTCGGCTTTGATCGCCTGCGAGCTAGCAAATGATGAAAATTTCGCCACAGAATACGATGATTTAATCCTAAATATAAAAATTGTAGAAAATTTAAATGAAGCCTTAGCTCACATTGAAAAATTCGGCTCGCAGCACTCAGAAGCCATCATTAGCGAGGATTATAGTGCTTGTGAGATCTTTTTAGCAGCAGTGGATGCAAGCTGTGTTTTTGCTAATGCTAGCACGCGCTTTAACGATGGCGGTGAGTTTGGCTTTGGTGCAGAGGTTGGCATCAGCACAAATCGCCTTCACGCAAGAGGTCCAGTTGGCGTAGAAGGGCTTACGACCTACAAATATATAATTCACGGAAACGGCGAAATTAGATAATTTATTGCTAGAATTTTTTGAATTTTCTGAAACTAAAAAATCTCAGAAAATTCAAAAAATTCAAAAACTGAATTTTATAAAACTATCTGCTGTGCTCATCTAGCAATGCAGCAATGCTGGTAAATTCAATATTTCCGTATGAATTTAGTCCTATTTGACAAGTTGAGCTGCTGCTTACGCCTTTTGTAAAATTCGCACTTTCGTATTTTAAAAATCTAGTTGAGCTTTGATTTAGCTCTGGCGTGCTAAAGCCATTATTTCCAGCAAAGCCGCAACACTCAAAGCTTTTAATCACTTCTACATCATCGCTTAGCATTTTGGCTAGAGTGACGATATTATGAGCTTTGCCAAGTTTTTTTAGCAAACAAAGCTGATGAACTAGAATTTTTTCATGGCTTTTAACTATTTCTAGGCGTGGGGCTATTTCAAGCAAAAACTCGCTAATATCTAAAATCTCAAAGCCATCAAGGTTTTTTAGCAAGGTGTAGTAGCAGCTTGAGTGATCTACTACGACTTTGATTTTACCGCCATTTGTGGCATTATCCAGCTCTCGGCGTAAAAAGTTTAAATTCTCATTAAAAAGCTTTTTATTATCATCATAGATTTTCCCACAGCACATTTTGGCGATGTTTTTTGGGTAAATCACAGAGATTTTTGCCTTTTTACAAAGACTCTCAACGCTTGCTTGCAGTGGCACTGCACCTTTAAACATTCTATTTGTGCAAGCTGTAAAATACACGATTTTTTCATCAAATTCATTTTTATTTTCTAGTTTATAATAATTTGCGCTAGGCAATTTTTCAGGCACAAAAGGCAAGCAGTTTATGTGGCTGTGAATCTTAGCACTAAGTGCGCTTAAATTTTTTGCCCCAAAAAATTTGGCAAAAAAATGATAAGTGCTAATGCCAAATCTCGCCATATAGCAAAGCATATCCATATTTTTTGCCACAAAATTATCAGTGAATTTTATAAAACTTCGCTCTTTTAGCTCGCATCTTAACTCATCGGCGATTTTGGCTGTATCTATGCCAAGCGGACAGAGCGTAGCGCACGATGAGCATCTAGCGCAGGTTTTAATGCCAAAATATTCATATTCTTTTAAAAGCTCGCCGGCTTTGATTTTATCGCCGTTTTTGATAAGATTTGCAATATAGCGCAAAATGCCAATTCTAGCGCGTGGTGTAAGAGTAAGATCTTTGCTTGGACAGACTTTTTCGCAGTATCCGCACTCCATACATTTATTTATGATATCGCTATATTCTGGGATCGGACTTAGAAAATTCGGCGTAACTTTTAGCTTTTCTTTGTAAATATCAGGGTTATTTGTGATGATTACATCGGGGTTTAAAAGCCCTTTTGGATCAAAAAGTGCTTTGATTTTTTTGTTTATTTCATAGGCTTTTTGCCCCCATTCAAGCTCTACAAATGGTGCTACCATGCGACCAGTGCCGTGTTCTGCTTTCATTGAGCCATCAAATTTTGCCATTTGTTCGCACAAATCTTTTACAAGCTGGCTAAAGCGTGCTAGCTCACCCTTATCGCTTAAATCAGGCGTTATGTTAAAATGCAGATTTCCACTCAAAGCATGTCCAAAAATCACGCCATCATTAAAATTATACTTGCTAAAAAGCCCCTTTATCATCGCTGAACCTGCGATAAAATCATCGATTTTAAAGCACACATCTTCTGTAATTACCGTGCTGCCAAGTTTTCTAATTCCAGCTACAATCGGCAAAATGCTCTTTCTTAGTTTCCACCACTCATCTTGTTCTTTTTTATCAAATGAATACAGGGCTTTTTGCGGTTTTGTGCTTTCAATCTCAGATTTTATAGTATTTAGCTGTAAATTTAAGGCATTTTCATCATTTGCTTCACTTTGGATTAAAAGGCAGATTTCATCATCATCGCTTTGATATAAAATTTCAGGCATATTTTCTAAGGTTTTAAGAGCTTTTAAGCACGACCCATCCATCATCTCAGCCGAGCTTACAATGCCGCCAAGCTTATTTAGACGAACGACAGCATCACTTGCTTGTCCTAAATCCTTGTAAAATAGCAGAGCGCAGACCTTAAGCGCTTTGTCAATTTGAGTAAAATATCTCACTTTTGAGATGAAAGCCAAAGTGCCCTCAGCACCGATTAAAATGTGATTTAAAATATCTTTGATTTGGCAAAATTCAAGCAAGGCATTTATGCTATAGCCAGTGGTATTTTTGATTTTGAATTTTCTAAAAATCATCTCTTTTAGGCTCTCATCGCCCAAAATCTCATCTCTAAGCCCCAAAAGCCCAGCACAAAGCTCTTTTTTATTTTCTAAAAAATTCTCCACGCTTTTTTCATCATTTGTATCAATAATCGTGCCATCAAGCAAAATAGCGCGAACCGAGTGAATTGTATTATAGCTATTGCCCGCCACGCCACAGCACATTCCGCTTGAGTTGTTGTTAAAAATACCGCCGATTAAAGCAGTGGCGATTGTCGCTGGATCTGGTCCGATTTTTTTGCCATGCTTAATTAAAGCATCATTTGCCTTTTGCCCTATCACGCCGCAGTCGCATTCAATGATGCTTATATCATCATTTATATGTATATTTTTCCAGCCGTCATTTGCTATTACTAGCACGCTATCACTGCTACTTTGTCCGCTTAGTGAGCTGCCTGCTGCACGAAATGTAATTGGAATTTCAAATTTATTAGAAAATTCTAAAATCTTTAAAATCTCATCTTCATTTTGCGCTTTTATAATGATTTTTGGGGTGTAATCATAGCAGCTTGCATCCACGCTAAGTGCCCTTAAAAGCAGCTCATTTGTAATAACTCTGTCTTTGTTTATAAAATTCACAATTTCATTAAAAAATTCACTATATTTATCCATTATCTCTCCTTTATAAAATCATCGCAAAAATCAGCGCACCGATGATTAAAGGTATATTAAAAAATATAAAAGTCGGCACACAAGTATCATAAATGTGGCTATGCTGATTATCAGCATTTAGACCTGATGTTGGCCCTAATGTGCTATCGCTAGCTGGCGAACCAGCATCGCCAAGTGCAGCTGCAATGCCAAGAAGTAAAATCGTAGCAGGAACGCTAAATCCAAGTTGCTGGCAAAGTGGCACATAAATCACTGCTAAAATGGGAATAGTGCCAAAGCTAGAACCAATTCCCATAGTTACTAGTAACCCCACGCCAAGCATGATTAAAGCGCCGCCGATTTTACCGCCACTTAGGCTGCTTGCCACGCTTACAAGCTCAGTGATTCCACCTGTTTCTTTTAACACAGCAGCATATCCACCAGCTATTAAAATCACAAAGGCTACAAAGCTCATCATTGTAAGGCCTTTTAGCATTACATGATCTATATTTTTAAGCGTAATTCCACCCAAAACTATCATCGCAATTAGCCCAAAAAACGCGCCAAGTGGCATTGAGCTTGTATAAAGCTGAATGCCAAGCCCCACGCCAAGACCAGCTAAAATCGCCCATTCTTTGCGTCCCATACTTAGTTCTTGTTTGTGTTTGTGCTCGCCTTTTTCTTCTGTGTCAAGCTCGGCGTGTTCGTAGTGACGTGGTTTGCGGTAAAAAAATATCGCTAAAAGCAGCCCCACTACCATCGAAGCACCACCTATCCACATAACAGAGCTTATATCGCTGATTTCTACTTTTATGCCATTGCTGTTTAAATTATCTTTTAAAATATTGTGAAAAATCAGTCCAAAACCTACTGAAATGCTCACATAAGGAGCTTTTAGTCCAAAAGTAAGCGCACAAGCAATCGCCCTTCTATCAATGCGAAGTGAATTAAATAGCGCTAAAAGCGGTGGAATAAGCACAGGAATAAATGCTATATGAATAGGCACGAGATTTTGACTACAGCACGCTATCAAGGCAATTGCGATGATTAGCAGCGTTCGTCTGTGACTTAAAAATCTAGCGATTTTGCTTAGCAAAATATCAGTTAGATTTGAGTGCCACACAGCCACAGCCATCGCTCCAAGCAAAATGTAGCTAAGAGCGGTCTCAAGGTTTGCTTGCATGCCAGAAATCAGCGTGTTTGTGGTATCAATGAGATTTGCGCCACCAAGCAGCCCACCAAGCAGCGCACCTGAAATAATCGCTAAAATCACATTAAATCTTAGCAAACACAGCACACACATAAATATAATGCTTATTACAACGGGATTTGTGAACATTTTTCGCCTTTTGTTTTGAAAAATCAAGTGCTAATTGTAGAAAAATTTTGATTAAAAACAAATTATTTTAGGCTTTTGAATTTTTTACTGCGTCCTGCTGGGTGAATTTTATAAAATTCAAGCTTTTAGTTTTTTAGACCTTAAATTTATGGATTTTAAAAAATTCAAAGCCTAAATTTTATGAATTTTCTGCCTAGCCTTGTTGGTTTGAATTTTCTAAGATTTTAGAAAATTCAAACCAGCAGCAGTCAAAAAAGTAAAAAATTCAAGGGTGAATTTTTTAAAAATTGCCTAAAAATTCACGCCAATTCGCAGCATAGTTTCTATTTGATTATACGCTTTGCTTTTATCATCGCTGATTGAGAATTTTACAAAGGTATTATTCTTTTTAGCCTCAAAGCTCACGCCGCCATAAAAGCCTCTTTTTTCCGTGCTTGTAGAGACATTAAACTTTTGGCTGCTAGCTTCAACAAAGCTTAAATTTTGATTTATATCTTTGTGATTAAACTTTTGCCAGTAAAATGCAAAAAGGCTTGTTGCAAACTGCCAGTTATTATTTGCTTTTATCTCATAATTTAAATTAGCACCAAAATAAGCCCTAGCGTATTTTTCGTTAAATCCATCGTAATTTTTAGCAAGTGCGCCGCTTTGCTTAAAGCCTTCGCTATGAATGATGCTATAATCAAGCAAAGCAATCGGCGTAAGCTTTAGATTTTCACTCAATTCAAAGCTTTTATATAGCCCAAGTTGTGCGGTGGCAAAATAGTTTTTGTAGTTTGCCTCGCTTGTGCTGTTTGCTATGTATTTGATGTTTTGTTCGTAGTTATTAAAGCTCATGCCACCACTAATGCCAGCTAGCACGCCAAAATAGCCAAAGTTTTTATTTACGCTAAGTCCTAGCGAAAACATATTTGAGCGTATGTCGCTATCGTCTTTTTGTGTTTTTGCGTGCCCAAAGCCTATAAAGCCGCCAAGGTCGCTGCTCTCATCTATCATCTTTTTGCCCTGAATGTCAAACAAATACGCATTTTGTTTGTAATCATCGTGTGTTGTGTGGCGATATGTGATACCTGCGCTTACTTGATTTTTGATATAGACGTCATCTACTTTGCCCAAATACTCATCGCCAAAGGCAGCTGTCGGCTCAAACACCACGCTTTGGGTGTTTAAAGTGCCAAGCGTGCCATTTATCATAAGCATTGTATTTTTGATAACAAGGTCTTGTTGCATGCTCTCTACTGCGCCAATATTTGTTTGCGCTGGGCTTTGTTTGATACTCTCAACTGCTTCATTAAAGGCAGCACTTGGTAAATTGTCAAGATTTGCTAATGCAGCTTTGCTTTTTGGGCTTAAAATATTAGCATTTGTTAAAAGTCCTTGAAGTGCTTTTATAGGTGCATTTGGGCTATTTGGTGACACTGGTGCTATAACAGGCGCAGGTGCAGGCTGTGGAACTGGCTGTG
>CALEHZ010000150.1 GCA_937875715.1 uncultured Campylobacter sp.
CTAGGACTTTTTATTGACACTTTTAACTATTAGATTTTAAAAAATTCAAAATAATCAAAGCTTTTAAAGTCTTAAAAAGCAAAGCCTTTGTCCTCGCCTTCGCACATTTTATCATATGCTGCTTTGACATAAGCATGACGAATCTCACACTCAAAAAACTTCGCACAGCCCATGCAACTTTGCCCACCTTGTGTGGAGCTTTGACACTCTTTTAAAGCCTTAGTTTTGTTTTCTAATTCTATTATAAAAGCATTGCTTTGCGCTGAATTTTCTAAGCTAGACATGCTTTAACCTTGTCTATTTCATATTTTGAGCCAAAATAACAAGGGCTTGTTTCATGCACATCTTCTATGCTGATTTCAAGCAAACGCTTGCCTTTTTCATCCACCGCAAAGCCGCCAGCACGCTCGTAAATAAAGGCAAACGGCAAAACCTCAAAACCAAGTCTAAGTTTGCCTTTTGGTGCGCTGCTAGTAGCTGGATAGCTAAAAAGTCCGCCACCTTTTAGTAAAATTTGATGTAAATCACTTACCATCGCACCAGAATAGCGAAGGCGATATCCCTCATCAAATAGCGATTTTATTAGCTTTTTATGCTTCTCATTCCAGTCTTTTTGTGTGCCGCCAGTAGCGTTTAGTTTGCCTTTTTCTTCTAGTTTTAGCTCTTTTGCTAGCACAAATTCGTCATTTTTATTTAGACGATATAGTTTTACGCCATTTTCGTCAGCTACTACCATTTCTGTGCGTGGTCCATATACGACATACACAGCAGCTTCAAGTGCTCTAGCACTCAAAATATCTTTATAAATCCCAAAAATAGACCCAACAGCGAAATTCACATCCACCAAAGAACTACCATCAAGTGGGTCATAAGCTACGATATAAGCACCAGTGTTTGCTGTCTCTAGCCCTTTTTGTTTTTCTTCGCTAGCTAGGATTTTTATACTTTGGCACTCTCTTAGCTCAGCGGCGATTATTTTGTCGCTTAAAATGTCTAATTTAAGCTGCGTGTCACCAGTTGAATTTTTAGTATCTGCATAGCCAAAATCAGCGTATTTTAGCTCTGTTGCGATTTTTTTAGCACATATTTCAATGCTTTTTAAGATATCTTTCATCTTACATCCTTTTTGCGTTATTATCTATCCAATTTACGATATTTTCAATATCATCAAGCCCAAATTTTACTTTTAGTCGCTCATCATCTACATTAGTAGCAAAAGCATCGCTAAATGCGATATAGGCTTCATCTACCTCATCTCTCATCACGCTTATGCGAGGCAGCGGCAGCGTTTTTAGCCCCTCAATCAGCAAATAATCAAAATCTCCAAAAATATCTATAATTTCGCTTAAATCAATGTCTTTTTCACACTCGCGGCGTAAAAATACGCTTGTTCGTTTTGGACTTAGCACAGCCACATTAGCACCAGTTGCCACAAACTTAGCGCTATCTTTTGGCTCGCCAAACTCGTTTTTAGCAGTGTCAAATACGGCTTTATCTTTTGGATCGTGCTTTACAATTGCGACCTTAAAGCCCTTATTTATTAGATAATCAGCGATTTTTACTACAAGCGTGGTTTTGCCACTATTTGAATGCCCAGAAAAACACAGCGCAAGTCTTTTTGCCACAATTAACCTTTTTTTAAAAAATTCCGTGATTTTAGCTAAATTATGCTTAAATTTTTTAATTTCTTTGTGATTTTTGGTTATAATCAAATTCTTGTTTTTAAAATGAATTTTTTAGGATAAATTATGGCAAGCGAA
>CALEHZ010000151.1 GCA_937875715.1 uncultured Campylobacter sp.
CTATTGGCTGAATTTTCTAAAAAGCTAGAAAATTCAAAAAGCAGCAGTGTTTTAAAAAATTCAAAATCTTTTAAAAAATTCAAAAAGCACCAGTGTTTTAAAAATCAAAGTTTTAAAAAATTCAAGCTCTAAAATAAGTTTGAATTTTTTAAAATACTGAATTTTTTGAACTTACATTCGCTTTAAATTTTATGCTTTTGCTATATTTGAATTTTATAAAATCTTATCTTATTTAGAAAATTCAAAATCTTTTAAAAAATTCAAAAAGCACCAGTGTTCTAAAAAATCAAAGTTTTAAAAAATTCGAGCTCTAAAATAATCCTGGATCGCCAGCTATTTTGGCTATTAGAGCTGTTAGCTGCTGCGCCTCAAATGGATCTATCACCGCTCCTGCAGCACTGCCGTCCATGCCAAAATCATACTCTTTTGTATAATCTTCCTTGCTAAATAATCTCATGGTTTTTGCGCTAGTATTTAAAATATCAGTCCAGATTGTGATCCAATCCCAGCTATTTGGGTCATTTACATCTTTGCCTTCTTGCTTTATAATTCTTTTCATATCAAAGTCATTTTGGTAGTATTTTGCGCTTTTCATCATTTCTGCAAGTTCGTTTTCATTTGGAGTTGGATTTTTTTCTAAGGCCTTTTCTAAGGTAGCATAGCGCCAAAAGCCACTATCAATTTTACTTAAATCAACATCTATATCAGGGCTTAGATGAAAGTTTGTAGATATTAAATAAGGCTTAGCTATATTTGGATAGCTTAAAGCTATATTTAGATTTGCTTCATCGTAGTCTACATGAACTGGATTTTCTATCACATTCATTTTGCCGTTTGTATACTCTATGATGGCTCTGTTGCCGTTAGCATCAGTCATCGCCCAGTGATATGAGATCTTATCGCCTATGAAATCTTGAATTAGCTTGTTATTTAAAAGATAATCAGGTTTTAGATTCATTCCATTTAAAAGCTTAATGGCGCTATCCACGCTATCAGCATTATCTAGCAAATAACGCACCAAAAGCGATGATGGCAAAGAGCTTTTATCTGCTGCGTTTTGAACCACAAGTCCATCGCTAAGCACCATTATAGAGATGGCAAAGCCCTTTTCATTTATTCCATCCATCGTCACATACGGCGAATAAAGCAAAAGCTCTTTATTTGCTTCAAAATTATTTTGCCCTAAGCCAAACTGCGCCATATCAGCTGTGCCTACTGATTTGTAGCCGTTTTGCGGGGCGGTGTGGACTACTACAGTAGTGCCATTTGATCTTATATCCAAATCATAATTTCGCCCCAAAAGCCACGCACCGCTTTCTTTTTCTTTTACCACAAGCGAGCTACATCCTGGATTTGAGTTTGA
>CALEHZ010000152.1 GCA_937875715.1 uncultured Campylobacter sp.
CTAGCTTAGCTAGCTTAGTTTAAAAAATTCAAATAAATGTAAAATGAAAATAAATATAATTTTAATCTTTAATTAAGGATTTAATCTGTATTATTTCGTCTTTACTTTTATTCCTAGGAGTTAAAATGAAAAAATCTCTTTTGGTTGGCTGTCTAATTGCAGCTAGTATCTTTACAGGCTGTGCCACTGGTGGTTCTACACCTAGTGTAAATGGCGCAGCAGCAGGCGGCAATAGCACAGGTAGCACAGCGGTTGAGAAATGCTCAGCACCTATGGGAACTTTGGCATTTTATGAAGATCAAAGAAGCGATTGGTTTGCCTTTCTTACACGCAGTTATAAACTAACTTCGACTATTCCAGTTTTGCGTCTTTTAGCACAGCAAACAGGCTGCTTTGTAATCGTAGAGCGTGGCAAAATGATGAATAATATGATGCAAGAGCGTAATCTTCAAGCTAGCGGCGAAATGAGAAAGCAAAAAAAAGGTGGAAAAAATCGTAATTGGAAAAATCAAATGGTCGCAGCTGACTATACAATTAGCCCAGAAATATTTTTTAGCAACCAAGACACAGGCGGACTTGGCGCAGCAGCTGGTGCTGTAGGCGGCGGACTAATCGGCGCACTTGTAGGCGGTATCCAATCAAAAGAAACACAAGTAACTCTAACAATAGTAGATAATCGCTCAGGCGTGCAAATCGCAGCAGCTATGGGACATGCAACTGCTACTGACTTTTTAGGTCTTGGCGCACTTGGCGGCAGAAGAGGTGGCGGTGGACTTGGCGGCTATACTAGCACGCCAGAGGGCAAGACTTTGGTAAATGCATTTTTAAACGCTATGAACGAAGTCGTAATCGCACTAAAAGGCTATAAAGCTCAAAATGTAGAAGGCGGCTTGGGTCAAGGCGGAACACTAGAAATAGGCGACTAAGCTACTTTTTAAACTTCTTTATTTCTGTGAATTTTTTAAAAAATTCACAGAAAATGTATTTTGAATTTTATAAAATTCACAAAAACTATACTTTGAATTTTATAAAATTCACAAAAATTATATTTTGAATTTTTTAAAAAATTCAATCCTAGGACAATTTATGAAAAAATCACTTTTATTTTTACTTTTGCCATTTTGCCTAAGCGCTAAAACGCTAGTAACAGATGAAATGCTTGATGGTCTTTGCGAGCTTTATGCCAATCAAGCTCGTGCGATTAATCGCAGCGAGGCTCGTTCGTGGAACTCTAGAATTCACGAGTATAAGATGAAATTTGGCTTACAAGAACTAGATGAAAGAGACTGCGAAGTTGGCTCATATAGCCCTAGAAACTATGGTGGCAGAAGGTATTATGAGGATGGCTACATTGGTGGCTACTATGATGGACGCCGTGATGGCTGGCGTGATGAGCGCTCTTATAGACATTTACCAAATCCGCAAGATCCTTGGAATGAGGGCTCTGGCCGCCGTATGCCAAATCCGCAAGATCCTTGGGATTAAAATTTATTACAATTTAAGCGATAATTTAAGTAAAATTATATTATAATTCCCACTTTATTTTATCATAGGAGAAAGACATGGCAATTTTTGATGAAGTAAGAGATGTAGTTGTAGAGCAACTTAGCGTAGCACCAGATGCTGTAAAGCTAGAATCTAAGATCATCGAAGATCTTGGTGCTGATTCACTTGATGTAGTTGAGCTTGTAATGGCTCTTGAAGAGAAATTTGAGGTAGAAATCCCTGATAGCGAGGCTGAGAAGCTAAAAACTATCCAAGATGTAGTTAGCTTCGTAGAAGGTCTAAAAAAATAGTGTTAAATTCACTATTTAAAGGACTTCAATGAATAGAGTAGTTGTAACTGGCATCGGCATGATAAATGCGCTAGGAAATGATGCCAAAACTTCATTTAAGGCTATTTGCGAAGGCAAAACTGGCGTTAAAAAAATCACACTTTTTGATACTACTGATTTTCCGGTTCAAATCGCTGCTGAAATCAGCGATTTTAAACCTGAAGAAGTAGTAGATCCAAAAGATGTAAAAAAGCTTGATAGATTCATAGTTTTAGGGCATGTAGCGGCAAATGAGGCGATGCATGACTGCGGACTAAAAGATTTTGACCCTGATAGCTTTGGAATAAGCTCGGCTGCTGGAATCGGCGGCTTGCCAAATATAGAGAAAAACTCTAATACTTGCTTAGAGCGTGGCCCACGCAAAATTTCACCATTTTTTGTGCCATCAGCACTTGTAAATATGCTTGGTGGAACAGTTAGCATAAAGCATAATCTAAAAGGTCCAAATGTAGCAAGTGTAACAGCCTGTGCAGCTGGAACTCACGCTATTATTGAAGCTGCTAAGACTATAATGATAGGCGAAGCTCGTGCTATGCTAGTAGTTGGCGCAGAATCTACAATTTGCCCTGTGGGAATCGGAGGTTTTGTTGCTATGAAAGCACTTTCTACTAGAAATGACGACCCAGAGCATGCTAGCCGTCCTTTTGATGCTGGGCGTGATGGCTTTGTGATGGGCGAAGGCGCTGGTGCTTTGGTGCTTGAAGACTATGAAAGCGCAAAAGCTCGTGGGGCTAAGATTTATGCTGAGTTAATCGGCTTTGGCGAGACTGGCGATGCTCATCATATCACTAGCCCAAGCCTAGATGGGCCGCTTCGTGCCTTACAAAGAGCGCTAAAAATGGCTGGCAATGTGAAGATTGATTATGTCAATGCTCACGGCACTTCTACGCCGGCAAATGACAAAAATGAAACCGCTGCTTTAAAAGAAGTTTTTGGTAGCTCTATGCCACTAATCAGCTCTACAAAAGGGCAAACTGGACATTGTCTTGGCGCGGCTGGTGCGATTGAGGCTGTTATATCTATCATGGCGATGAATGAAGGCATTGTTCCACCTACCATAAATCAGTTTGAAAAAGACGCTGATTGTGATTTAGACTATGTAGCAAACGAGGCTAGAAAAGCCGAGCTAAATGTCGTAATGAGCGAGAATTTTGGCTTTGGTGGCACAAACGGCGCAGTAATTTTTAAAAGAGTGTAATTTTGGCAAATTATTTAGATTTTGAAAAAAACATTAAGCAACTTGATGAAGATATCATAAATGCTAAAATCAAGGGCGATGATGCAGCTGTGGCAATTCTAAATAAAAATCTTGAAAAAGAAATAGTAAAAACTTATAAAAGCCTTGATGAATTTCAGCGCCTAGCTCTTGCTAGGCATCCAGATCGCCCTTACATGCTTGATTATGTGCGTGCGATTTTTAGCGATACAAAAGAAATTCACGGAGACCGTGCTTTCAAAGATGATACTTCTATTGTGTGTTTTTTAGGCTATATAGGTGGCAAAAAAGTAGTAATAATCGGCGAACAAAAAGGTCGTGGCACAAAATATAAGATTATGCGAAATTTTGGCATGCCACATCCTGAAGGATATCGCAAAGCACTTCGTGTAGCCAGGCTTGCTGAAAAGTTTGAAATTCCTATAATTTTTTTCGTAGATACTCCAGGAGCTTACCCAGGAATTGGTGCTGAAGAGCGTGGTCAAAGCGAGGCAATAGCCAGAAATCTAGCTGAGTTTGCCACGCTTCGCACACGCACGATTTCAATCGTAATTGGTGAAGGCGGCAGTGGTGGAGCTCTTGCTATTGGCGTGGCTGATCGCTTTGCGATGTTAAAAAATTCAGTCTTTTCTGTGATTTCACCTGAGGGTTGTGCGGCGATTTTGTGGAATGATCCAGCAAAGGTAGAAGCTGCTACAAAAGCTATGAAAATCACAGCTGACGAGCTAAAAGCACAAAATCTCATAGATGATGTAATCGACGAGCCATTAAATGGCGCTCACAGAGACAAACAAGGTGCCGCAAAGCTTGTAGGCAGCTATATTTTAACCGAGCTTTCAAAGCTAGAAAATATGAATATAGATGAAATACTAGAAGCTCGCATGAAAAAAATCCTTTCAAAAGGCAGTTTTGCAAACTAATTCTTGCTTAAAATGGCTGAATTTTTTGGATTTAGCAATTTTAAGCAAAAAATTC
>CALEHZ010000153.1 GCA_937875715.1 uncultured Campylobacter sp.
AAAAGACGAAAATCTAGTCAAAAATAAAATGAAAGAGGTTGAAAGCTTCTTTAAAACGGCGTTAAAATAGAATTTTATAAAATTCAGTTTTATTTTTTAGCTTCTGAGGGTGAATTTTATAAAATTCACCTTGACATAGTATCGCAAAGTGAGTGAATTTTATAAAATTCAAAAGTTTGAATTTTATAAAATTAGCTTTTTAGCCTAAAAGTTCTCTAACCACTTCCAAAATGATTTTTGTGCTTTTTATCTCGCAGCTCTCACGGGTGCTGTGTGGACTAAAAATGTTTGGGCCGATACTACAAGCTTTTAGCGTAGGATTTTTAGCTTGTAAAACGCCACATTCAAGACCTGCGTGAATTGCCTTTATTTTAGCATTTGGATGCCTTTTTTGTAAAGCTTCTAGCACTAAATTAGCAAAATCGCTGTTTTGCGGCTGCCAAGGCAGAGAATGCTCACCAAAACAGCAGCTAAAGCCAGCGATATTTGCATGCGCTGCCATTTTTGTCCCAAGACGATTTAATTCCTTTTCTTCGTTACTTCTAGCGTAAAATGTGATTTGTAAATTAGCGCTATTTTTATGCGTTTTTTGCGTGATTATAGCTAGATTTATGCTAGTTTTAGGCATAGCCAAATCCTCATCATACGCTAACACACCATGAGGCAGCGAAAGTATGAAATCAAGGACTTTATCGCTATTTTTATAGGCAAAAATTTCTTCATTTTTACTAAGCTCTTTTAAAACCTCTGCTAAGTCTAAACTCTCATTTTGCCTTGAATTTTTTAGATTTTTAGCTTTAAATTCTCCATTTTGCACCTTTGCTAGTTCTTGGACAGCGACAAACTGGGCGCTTTTAAGTTCTTTTTTGCTTAGCACGATAGCGCTTGCATCGGCTGGGATTGCGTTATTTTTATTTCCGCCTTTTAAAAATAATATTTTAAGCTCGTTTTGTTTTATAAAATTCACAAGCTCTATTATCGCATTTGGGATATTTTTAGCGATTTGAATGCCGCTGTGTCCGCCTGGCAAACCACCAACAAACAAGGCGTAAATCATCCCATTTTCACATTTTTGTAAAGCAAGTTTTTTTTCAAGGCTGATTTCTAGTCCGCCAGCACAGCCGATGATGACCTCATCATCACGCTCACTATCTAGATTTAGCAGATTTGGTGCCTTAATTTTGTCATTAAAGGCATTTGCGCCTATTAAGCCAACTTCTTCGTTATTTGTAAAAAGCACTTCAAGGTCTTTTTTTTCGTCCATCATTTGCATCATTATTGCGATACCAATGCCATTATCAGCCCCTAGGCTTGAATTTTCTGCCCTTAGCATTTTGCCATCATTTATGATTTTTATTTGTGGTGCATTGCCCACGCAAACCATGTCATAATGAGCTTGCAAGCAGATTTTTGGCTTGCCTTTTATAGCATGAATGTTGCCAGCTGCATCCATTTTGGTCTCAAAACCCTTCTTTTGAGCAAAATCAAATAAAAAATCGCCTAATTTTTCGCTTTTAAACGAACAATGCGGAATAGCACAAATGTGCTCAAAATACCTTAAAAACTCCATTTTAAAACCTTCTTTCTTTTTTTAAAAAATTTTTTGAAAATTATACAATAAAATTCTTGACATTGTGTGTTTTTTTAGCTACAATTCCACTTCGTTTTTAAAAAATGTCTTGCTAGCTCAGTAGGTAGAGCATCTCCCTTTTAAGGAGGGGGCCGTTGGTTCGAATCCAACGCAGGACACCACTTTTTACGGTCGCTTAGCTCAGTTGGTAGAGCGCTACCCTTACAAGGTAGATGTCATAAGTTCGAGTCTTATAGCGACCACCATTTGCGCGGCGGTAGTTCAGCTGGTTAGAATATCGGCCTGTCACGTCGGAGGTCACGGGTTCGAGCCCCGTTCGCCGCGCCATTCTTTAGGGTTGTTTGACCCTTTCGTCTAGTGGGCCCAGGACGTCGCATTCTCCGTGCGAAAACGCAAGTTCAAATCCTGCAAGGGTCGCCAGATTTTTTCTCTTTTTAAAAAGTAATTGGCCTCGCTAGCTCAGTTGGTAGAGCAGATCACTCTTAATGATAAGGCCGTAGGTTCGACCCCTACGCGGGGCACCATTACTTGATTTCTAAGCTTATTTTAAACTTTATTTGATTTACAATAATTTAGAATTTTACGATATATTCATCATTTTAGCTAATTTTGATTTAAATTGATTGACTTTGATTTGCTTTTGTTGTAAAATAATTCACTTACTTATTGACTTACCTATAAGTTAATAACTTACCTAATAAAAAGGATGAAAAAATGGGCAATATCTCAAAAGCTAACTTAATGGATAAAGACATACGCAATTTACAAGTAAAAGAAAATAAATATCCAAAAGCTTGTGGTAACCCAAAAGAGCTTTATATTTGGGTATATCCAAGTGGTATAAAAACTTTTAGCTTATATTATGATAAAAAATATATGAAAATTGCTGAATTCCGCGAAGGTATTTATAGCGTAGCAGAAGCCAGAAAAGATGCTATAAAACTTTTAAAAGAACTTAAAGACGGTAAAGAATTAGATGTCATAAAGGGTAAAAGCGACAAATGCTTATACGGCACACTTTTTGATGAGTATATAAAAGAAAAGCGCAGAAAAGTAAGAACTGAGAATACTATCACAAAAGTAGTCCAAAGGCACCAAAATTACATATTACCTAGCCTTGCTAAAAGAAATATTAGAGAGATTAAATACGATGACATTTATAAACTTATTGAGCCGATTTATAATCCAAATAATCCAGAAACTTCTAGGCTAGATACTTTGCATCGTTTGATAAATGATATAGCCAATGTCTTTGATCTAGCTATGAGAAAGGACTACATTGAAAGCCACAAAATAAAGCTTTTACACCAAAGCTTTGATACAGCTAGAAACTTTAAAATGAAAAATAATATTGATAGCAGAGAAAAGGCTATCATTGATACTGATCTTTTAAGAGAGTTTATAAGAGATCTTAAAAATAGCAATTCCTTAAACCCTTTTACAAAAAGAGCTTTGTATCTACAAATCCTTACTGGTAATCGTCCTATAAATACAGCAAGTGCGAAATGGGCTTATATAGATTTTGATAAAAAATCTTGGGATGTACCATTTGGCGAGATGAAAAATTGCGTGGCTCACACCATCGCACTTAGCAATCAAGCTTTAAGAGTGCTAAAAGAACAATTTTTATATAGTAGCAATGAAACTTTTATATTTCCAGCGCAGACTGAGAGTGGGCATATACATAGGGACACGCTAAGCAAGGCAATCCGCAATTTAAATGATAAAAAATACAAAGGGCTTGCCACAGCACACGGATTTAGAGCGACTTTTAGAACTTTTTGTCATATAAATGAAACTAAACTTTTAGAAATCGGTGTGTCGCTAGAAACTGCTGAGGCTTGTTTGTCGCACCAAATAAGAAATCAAGTAGTAAAAGCCTATGTAAGACAAAGAGCTACATTAGAGCAAAAAGCTATCATAATGCAGTGGTATGCTGACTTTTTAGATAGCATTGAGCCGTTATTTTAGGCTATAATTACGCAAAAGGATATAAAATGAATGATAGAGCAGAAAGATTTTTAAAAGAAGCAATTGACGAGTTTTTTGCCCAAAAAGGTATAAAAACTGATGAAAATGAGTTTCGCAAATATTTATTTGATATAAATATGCTAAATCCAAAAGCTAATTTTATAGATAGAGTTTTTATCACCAAAACAAATATAAAATTACATTTAGAAAAATTTCATAATCCTATAAAAAATACAGCTAATCTTTTAGGGCTTACATACAAAGAAATTGCCGAAGCAATAGGATATAGCGAAGAAACTATAAAAAGCTCAGCTAAGAAACGATCTGTAAGCCAGCCACTAAGAAAAGCATTAGAGCTAGTTAAAGAAATTTATGAACTAAAAAAAGAATTACAAGAAAAAGACGCGAAAATTGCTACTTATGAAGATTTGCTTACTAAAAAGGGTTAATTAGCACTTTTATAGTAGCAAATATACCTTATTTAAGTTTATTTTAATTTAAAAGCATTATAATTCTTTTAAATTTTTTAAAAAGGATGAATAATGTTAAAAATTAATTCACTTGCTACCGGCTGGTTAAACCCTAGTGATCTAGAAAATCAATATGGAATTTCAAAGTCTGCTCAAGCTATCTTGCGTATGAAAAAACGACAAGAAAACGATGAGTATCCATTGCCATTTACAAAAATAGGCAAACGCATACTTTATAAAGTAGAACAAATAGAATTTTGGTTAAATGCCAAAAACTCTTTTAACTATTCTGCTCAAAAATTCTAGTTTAAAAATATAAGTGATAATATAAAAGGTAAAAAAATGAGACAAGCAATGGGGCTTGCGCCCCACGATTTTGAACACGAAATTATACCACAAAAAATTACTTTTGATGACTTTGTAAGCAAATATGCTTACACTAGCGATGATTTTGATGTGGTAATAGATAAATATCTTATAAAAGATTTTATGGAAGAAAGAGCAATAAACTTAATTTATGCTGGTGCTAAAACTGGAAAAAGCTATTTTATTCAGTCTTTGATAAAGCATTTATTGCCTTTAAGAAAGGATAAAAAATTCATTTATCTAGATAATGACAACTCAGCAATGACGGCAAAAAGGCGCAAACTAGATTTAATCTCAAAAGAAGATAATTTTTTCTACATAGGTAAAAGAGCTATTATTGATAGCGGCGGTGGCAAAAACTTTGTAAATAATGTGCTATTAAATATCAGCGCAGAGTGTTTTAGCGATATTGTAATAGTAATAGATAGTTTTAGAAACTTTCAAAATGATTTCAATCAAGACAAAGATATAATTGAAATTATGGAAAAGCTTGAAAAACTTAGAGAATATGGCGCTACAATCATCATTTTACACCATACAAAAAAGAGCGATGAAAAGACCTTTCGCGGTGGAAATGGTATTATAGAAAGCTGTGATAATGTATTTTTTCTAACAAATTTAGCAAAAGGTAGAGCTTTGCACAAAACTGATGAATTTCATTTTGTGCTTGAACTCACACGCACTAGAAATTTAGAAGATTCTAAAAAAGGCTTTTATATAAACAATAAAAATAATGAGTTTAAAGAGCTTGAACCAAGCGAACTTTATAATCTCATTTTGCCACAAATTTGCGTTAAGGCTTATGAAATACTAAAAGAAAGTGGTGAGCTTAATCAATCTATGCTTTGTAGTGCTTTGGGTATTAGTGGGAATTATTTGAGAACAAAAGAATTAGAACAAGGCAATGAATTACTTTATAAAATATTCTCAAAGCAAGGCAAAAATGAAAAAATTTATGTGCCAATTTAAGAATTCTAGATTTTTAAAAACTTCGCAATTTTTCATAATAATTTACAATATTTTATTTTTATTTAATTTATTGCGATACCATTACCGCACTGGTGTGCAAAGTCCAGTAAACTAGCGTTGCTGATTTTATTTTAACTGGCTAAAATCAGCAACTTTCTTACTTCAATATCCTAATACAAAAAGCAAAAATTCTTATTTAGCAGTTTTAAAATACAAGCCAAAAAAAGCTAAAAAATATTTTTCTTTTTTTAATGGTAAAAAGTCCTTAATGCTAAAAGTTTTTTGCTAAAAATAAAATGTAGAATTCTAAAAATTAGCGCTGATTTTTGAGATAAATATTTTTTGGGCTATACGGATATTATGCCACTCTTTTAAGTGGGCTATGTTTTAAGCTCATTTTCTAAAAATTTGTG
>CALEHZ010000154.1 GCA_937875715.1 uncultured Campylobacter sp.
GCAAATTTGCGTGGCTGAGTAATAGGAGAAAATATGAGTTTAATGGTAGTTTTTGAGGGCTCTCCCACGGCTTGCTATGATAGTGGAGAGTTTGTAGGCGAGTGTGCTTTTGTAGAAAATGACGGAAAATGGGAGCTAAATCACACCTTTGTCAAAAAAAGCCACGAGGGCAGAGGCATAGCAAAACTCTTGCTTGATGAACTGCTTGATAACGCTCGCAAAAACGGCGTTAAAATCATACCTACTTGCTCGTATGTCGCAAAAGTGATGAGAAATGATAGCTACGCTGACTTACTCTAAACTTATCCTAACATTTTTTAAAATTGCCTAAAAAATTCTAGAATAAATCCTAGAAAATTCTAGAATTTAGTAAATTTTAGAATTTAAAACTTTTGGAATTGCTAATTCTAGAATTTAGATTTTTTAAATTCTAGAATTTAGTTTAAATTAGAATTTAAAAAGAGATTGCTAGGTCAAGCCCAATAATGACTTAAAAGTTAAATTCTAGAATTTGGCTTTTTGGTGCTTTTAAATTCTAGAATTTTAAAGAAAGTTAAAATAGAAAACTACTAGAATAGTGATTTTTTAAAAGGGTGAAAATGAAAATAAAAGAAAAATTTGCCGAAATTAACGAAAGTATTTATCAAAAATTTTTGGCTAATAGAAGAAAATTATTTCGTTTATGCAGTGTTTTTTGTGCTATATTATGTGCTGGTAGTCTTTTTTTGTTATCGTTGGCTAGTGCTGATGGAACACCGCTTGAAAAAATGGAAAAATTTACTGGTGAAGTTGTATATGCTGATTATAGTAAAAAAAAATGGTGTTGGGACTTTAAAGCTAAAATTACAAAATGGAGATTTGGAGCATTTTGAGATAAGCAAAAGTGATGAAAAAATTTATAATAGCGTGATGGGAAAATGGGTAAAAATTTATGCCTCAAAGTATTTATTTTTGGGGGTTAAAAGAATTGAACAATTAGAAAACGAACAGGCAGAGGTGCTAAAAAAATATGATTATTTAAGTTCATTAAAAAGATTTAAAAACACATTTACAGACTTCTTTTTTGGTGGAATTATTTATATAACTTTAATTTTAGGTTTTATATTATCAGAGCTTGTGTTTTATGATTTGGTAAAAAGTAAAAATAAAAACAAGGAGTAACCTATGTCTAAAAATTACGATGAGTTCTTTGCTGCTATTTCAAATAGCAATAATTATGAGTCTTTTCTGAAAAATTATTTTGGCAAGACTACTGATGCAATTAGTTTAGCTATTGATACGGCTAAGGTTGGTTTGAGCTCTATTGAAATTTTTTATTTTCTAATGATGATTTGAAAAAAATTAAAGAAAAACTAATATCAAACAAAATAATAAAAGGAGACGAATATGAGTGGAACTTCTAAAAACCATTCTTTTAACAAATAATGATATTGCTTCAAGCGATATAGCATAATTATATAATTTCAGCAATATTTAGCTAGATTTAGCTTTAAAAGCTAGTTTTTACTAAAATGTGGATTTTGGTTTAAAATTTTGAAGTTAAAAAGTTTCAACTCCAATAGTTAAAAAGTATAATTTTTAGGTATACAAGCAAAGTAATTTTAATATTTTTAGAGTAAAATAATATGTTTGAATTTTTTCTTAAAATTGGTATTGTTTGCTTTTGTGTTGGTTTATACTTGCTTTTAAGTGCGTATTACACAAAAAAATATAGTGGTTCTGTAGGCAAATATTTCTTTAAATTTGGCTTATTTAAGCTCATTTTGCTTAATGGTAGGAAAAAATACAATAATTCTTTATATGATATTTGCGAAAATTTTATTTATATTTTTAAGTTATTTTTTGCTTTATTTTCATATTTTTTATTTTATATAGGTATAATATTTTTGACTCTTAGCTCTATGATATATTTTTTCTAAAGGAATAAAAAATGGCAAACGCATCCGCAGCTGCCTTCTAAGTTTATGCCTACGCTTTTTATTTTTATAGCACCGCCTAGCATTGCGTTTTTGGACTTTGTTAGGCTTAGTGAGTTTGGGGCTTTTGCTTATATTTTGCTTAGCGTGGCAGTGTTTTTTGCGATTTTGCTGATTTTTATGTGGCGAAATTTCATAGGCTTAAAGTTCTTTTTATCATGGTGGGCGTTTAGCTTCCCACTAGCAGCACTTTGCGTAGCACTTTTTAAAGCTAGCGAGCTTAGCAAGAATTCTTACCTAGAAATTGCTAGTTTATGCGTATTTGGCTTACTTTGTGCTGTTGTTTTGATAAACTCATTTTTGACAATAAAAGCTATTTTTAAAGCTGATATTTGTAAGGCTGAATAATAAAATTCTCTCAAAAAATATCTAGCTGATGAATATTTTAGCCCTAATGGCATAGAGTGCCAAAAATGCGCTACTAAAAGCCCAATGGGGCTTTATAATATAAAATTCTACTAAGAATTATAAGAAAAATCTTTAAGCAAAAAGAAAGTGATAGCACAGCAATATCATCTTTAAATTAATTTGGCTCAATGGAAGTTAAGCGGATTTTTTCTTAATGGTTTTAATAAAATTTGATAGAAATTTTCTCTGCCCATTAATCTAAATTCGCACTCTTTTAAGTGTAAGATAAAATTTTGCCTTTTTATTCCTTTAAATTTTGCTAATCTTAGCTTAGCAAAAGCCCAAAAACTCTCAATCCCATTGATGTGATTTCTTCTGTTGGCAAACTCATTTTAAAGAAAATCGTTTTTGCGATGTTTTACTCTAAAATGTTCCTTTGCTCTGTAAGGAGCAAGCCCATCGTAAGCAAACCCTTTCCATCTTGTTTTAGCATTCCACCTAGCAGGAGCGAAGCTAAAAACTGACGTTTTATTAGCAGCACCTCTGCCTCTTTTGCCACGCACTCTTTTTACTCCACCTAACAGGTTGCAAAGCAAAAAGTAGCTCTCACCTGCTTCAATTTCGCCACTTCTTTTAGCTACGTTCCTGCTGGGTGAAATTTTTTCACACTCATTAGCCATCAAAATTCTAATTTCTTTAAAAATTTTTGAAAGACTTTGCCTAGAAATTCCAGTAAATTTAGAAATTTTATTTATCTCCAAATCCTCACAAAAATACTTTAAAATTTCGCGAAATTTAGCCTCAGAAATTCCCTAATGAATTATATACTTATTTTTCATAGTATATATCATAATTTAAAGCTCCTTAATTAGAGCTTAACTTCCATTTAGCCTATATTAATAGCGAATACTCACTAATTCTGCTCCAAAGCTCTAGTGAAAATCATCTGCATTATTATCACAAAAATCAATACATCCAGAGGATAATTCCTTGTTTAAGGAAAAAATTAACTTTTCCCTGTCAGCCCCCGGCAAGTCCATTTTATTAATAAAAATAAAGGTTGGTATTTTATAGTATCTCAATAAATTCCAAATAGTTTCACTATGACCTTGGACACCGTCTATCCCACTGATTACCAAAATAGCATAATCGAGCACTTGTAGCGTACGTTCCATTTCTGTCGAAAAATCAATGTGACCTGGCGTATCAATTAAAGTAATTTGGCTATCATGCCAATTTATTATTGCCTGCTTAGAAAAAATTGTAATCCCTCGATTTCTCTCTTGAAAATCATAATCTAAAAAAGTATCCCGATGATCAACTCGACCTAATTTTCGTGTTGTTCCTGTTAAATATAATATACTCTCAGTTAATGTTGTTTTTCCTGCATCAACATGTGCAAGAATTCCTAATACTATCTTTTTCATTTATATCATCCTACTTATTTTCTAATAATATAATTATAAAGAATATTGCTATAATTACAATTGATATTACCAATTTATCTAATTCAGCTTAAAAATATGCTTAATTCAACTAAAATTATTTTGAATTGTTGTAAAAGCATGAATCAATGACTCATGCTTTTATAATAGTTTAAACAAATTAATGATTTTTGTGCGACCCCAATATAATTAGCAATAACTTCACATTTAACCATCAATAAAAAATAAATATTTTTCTCTTGTTCACTCAAACTTTCAAAGTTTGCCTGCCCTTTAGCAATAACTATATCGGCACTTCGATATATCCTTTTAAATTCATTACTCGTACGTTCTAATACCGTACCCAAAGAATTATCACCATTACTGATAATTGTAGCGTATTCATCCATTCCAACAAAATATGCATCAGCTTCAATTGAATCATTTACTACTGGTTTTCCTCTTACACCAAAATATATATCAATCTCCGGATTGAGTTTTTTAATTCTTCTAATTAATAATTTATCAAGACAAATTTCACCACAATTATCACCTAAATATAAAAGTACCTTTGCACTTTTTATATCAGTTATCATTTCTTCAAGCTGATTAATTGCTAATTTTAATTGATCAATATTTTCAAACCACTTATCAATGTCTTTAATTTGGGTATTATAGATAGGACTAAAATCAATAATATTTCCAATAATTGCATATTTAACAGCCGTTTCAAAAGAGTTGATCTTATTTTCAAATTCAGTACTACGTGATAAGAAAAGTTCGTTATAATATTTCCGAAGTTCAAAATATGGATCCTCA
>CALEHZ010000155.1 GCA_937875715.1 uncultured Campylobacter sp.
CTAGCGCCATCATTTAACACCGGCAAAACCGCGCGTGTAAGCGAAACTAGCGAATACACGCTTGTGCCAAGTGCGATGTCAAAGGCTTCTTTGCTAGTGCTGATAAAATCGTTCTCCAAAGCCTCTTTTGGCGCAAAAGCCACAGCGTGAAGCACAAAATCAATCTTGCCAAAGTCTTTTTCAAGCGCTGGTGCTAAGGCATCCAAATGCGCCTCTTGATTTACATCAAGTTCGTAGATTTTATCACTTCCTAGCTCAGCAGCGATTGGCTCCACGCGCTTTTTGATAGCGTCATTTAAGTATGTAAAAGCGATATTAGCGCCCTCTTGTTTAAGAGCCTCAGCGATTCCGTAAGCGATGCTCATTTTGTTTGCCACGCCTACGATAAGCCCCTTTTTACCTTGCATTAACATTTCGAATCCTTTTTTAAAAAATGCTGGGATTATAGCAAAAAGCTTTTAATAAAATTTTTATTTTATAAAATTTAAAGCAATTTTTATGAATTTTATAAAATTCATCTAGCGCAAAGTTGTAAAAAATTCAAGCATAAATTTTATAAAATTCAAAAAATTCAAGCAAAATTTAAGTAAAATTATAAAAATTTTTTCTTAAAAGAGCAAAGATGAATCCAATTCTAAACACCGATAGCTACAAGCTTTCGCATTTTTTACAATACCCAGATGATGTAAAATTCATAAACTCATATATAGAAAGTCGTGGCGGACGCTGGAATAGAGCGATTTTTTATGGACTTGGGGCGTTTTTAAAAGAATATTTAAGCCAAAAAATCACGCAAGAAAACATTGATGAAGCTGGGGAATTTGCCGCTACGCACGGTCTGCCTTTTAATCGCAAAGGCTGGGAATACATTTTAAAAGAACATGATGGCGCCTTGCCACTTGAGATCGAGGCTGTGGCTGAAGGCAGCATAGTCCAAACCGAAAATGTGCTTTTACAGCTGCGAAATACCGATGCAAATGTGCCTTGGCTCGTTGGCTGGGTGGAGACTGCGCTACTTCGCTCTATTTGGTATCCGGTGGCGGTGGCTACAAATAGTTATTTTTGTAAGCTCGTGATTTTAAGGTATTTAGAAGAAACTGGCACGCCTAGCGACATTGATTTTAAGCTACATGATTTTGGTGCTCGTGGCGTTTCTAGCTTTGAGAGTGCTGGGATTGGCGGGTCTGCACATTTGCTTAATTTTAAAGGCTCAGATACGATTAGTGGCGCTTTGTTTGCGATGAAATACTACGGCGCAAAAGCCCCAGCACTTAGCATTCCAGCTAGCGAGCACTCGACTATGACAGCTTGGGGAAAAGAGCGTGAGATCGATGCTTATGCTAATATGAGCAAGCATTTTGGAGATAAGGTTTTTGCCTGTGTAATCGACAGCTATGACATTGAAAATGCGCTTTTAGAGTGGAGCAGGCTTTTGCCAAGTATCAAAAAACGTGGCGGCTGTGTGGTGCTGCGTCCTGATAGTGGAAATCCTGTGAAAATGGCGATTTTGTGTATTGAGCGGCTAATTGAGCTTGTAGGCGCTAGTCGCAATGAAAAGGGCTTTTTGCTGCTGCCGCCTTTTGTGCGTGTGATTTACGGCGATGGGATCAATTTAGAGAGCATCGGCGATATTTTAAGCGAGCTAAAAATGCGAGCAATCAGCGCTGATAACATCACTTTTGGGATGGGCGGAGCGCTTTTGCAGCACCTTAGCCGTGATACTTTGCGCTTTGCGATGAAAGCAAGCGCTGTCTCAAACGATGGCAAAATTTGGCGAAACATAGCTAAAACGCCAGTAAATGACCCTAGCAAGCACAGCAAACCTGGTCGCCTTGCTCTTGTGCGTGAGAATAACATTTACCGAACTTTGCGCCTTGAAGAACTAGGCAGCGCTAAAAATGAGCTTGTGCCTGTGTTTAAAAATGGGCAGATTTTAAAAGAGTATTCTTTTGATGAAATACGCACAAATATAGCAAATCACAGCTAAAAAATTCACATTTTTTGCCGATATATCTAGTGAATTTTATAAAAAAGGATAAAATATGCAAATAAATACAAATATGTCGCAAAATAGTATAGTAGTAAGCGAACCAAAAGTAAATGATGATAAAACCGGCTTAGAGCGCGTAACTGAGGCGATCGCAGATGGCAAGGAAGTAAGGGAAAAAATGGGCAAAGCTGGTGGTGCTGCTGGCGGTGGTGGCGGCAACGACATGAGCGAAATTATAGAAAGCTTAGAAAAAATGATAGAAATGCTAAAAAAGCAAATCGAAGCCCTTACAAAGGCACTAAAAGATGCAAGCGATCCACAAACTGCGCAGACCATACAAGCACAAATTTCATCGCTTCAAACTCAAATGCTAGAAATGGAAGCAAAGATTTTTGAGCTTGGTGGTGGCATTGATTTTCAGGCGTAAGCTTTTTAAAAATTAGCGAATTTTTTGAAAAACTGCGCCTGTTTTGTGGGCTGCTTTGTAGGCTACGTGGTATTTATTTGGCTTTTGAATTTTATAAAAATATTTTGAATTTTATAAAACTGCAGCATTTTACTCTGCTGAATTTTTTAAATTTAAATTTTTATTTTAAAAAATTTATTTTAAAAAAGAGAGAGTTTAATATTATTAAAAATGTATTTGTTTAATAGTATATTTAAAAGGAATAGTTTAAGTTTATGTTATATAAAATAAGTAATTGGAAAAAATTCTTTAATCCACATTAAAATTTCACCATCTTTAATAATAGTATAATCTCTTACTAAGAAATCTTCATCAGTATTATATATTTTATTAAGTTTATCTGAAGCTTTTTCAATAGCGATTGTTTTGATTTCTCTTCTAGATTCAATATTGTATTTCTTTAAAATTCTTCCAATAGGTATGTCTGCTCTAATTAAATCTTCTTTTATTTCTTTACTTAATCTTTTTATTGGTATGTAAGATATAGCATAAATTAATGGTTGATTTTCTTTATGCATTATTATTTCTCTATAGTTGACTTGGTCTCCTTTATTAATGTTAACATATCTGGCACTTTCTTCATTTGCATGTTCAAAATGTTGATCTAAAGTTTTTAAATCGATTTTTCCATATAAAACATCGAGAATTGCTGTAATGGAACCATCTGTTGTTAATAAAATTTTTTGTGTGTTAGAGAATTTTTTATCATATTTATCTTCAATTTGATTAATTTTTTCAATTAATCTTACATTTATATTATTATCTTTTGAATTCATGTTAATACCGTTCTTATTTTTAAAGTTAAAATTTTATTTAAATTTTAAAAAACTGTTTTTATTTATTTTTTTAAAATATATATTTTTATTTATTTGTTTTTTTTTATTTTAATAAAATTAAGT
>CALEHZ010000156.1 GCA_937875715.1 uncultured Campylobacter sp.
ACACAAAATAAATAAAAGTATAAAAGTTTTAAATAAAATTTTTTGCCAGTATTACAAATTTACACAATTTTAAAAAATTCACTAGCGAAACAAGAAAAATTCAAAGCCTGAATTTTTTGAATTTGGCTAGTGAATTTTATAAAATTCACCGCATTTATAATTCTTGGCTATAATTTGCGCTTTGATTTTATTTAAAGCAGAGAAAATGAGTTTTATTTGTAAGCATTGCAAAGGTGAGTTTGATGATAGCTGTGCTATCAAAGATGATGAAAATAACGCCTTTTGCTGTAATGGCTGTAAAAATGTTTATGCTTTTTTAAACGCAAATAATTTGGCTGATTTTTATACCAGACTTGGTAAAAATTCGCACACAAAGGCTAGCAGCAGGCATTTTAATAATGAGAGCGCAAGCAGTCTTTTTTCGCAGTTAATCAAAAGAAATAATGAAAAACCATATATTTGTGAGCTTTTCTTTATGATTGAGGGCATTCATTGCCCTGCTTGTGTGTGGCTAAATGAGCGTGTTATTTCGGGGCTTGATGGTATTTTAGAGCTTGAAATTGATGCTAGCAGCAAAAAAGCTAGAATTTTATACGATGAGCGAAAAATAAATCTAGCAAATATCCTAAATAACATCGTTTCAATAGGCTACGAGCCAAAACCATATAATCAAATGAGCGCTAAAATTAGCTCGCTTAGCCGTGAGCATTATGCAAAACTCATCGTTGGAATTGCTTGTAGCATGAATATCATGTGGGTTGCGATTGCTTTGTATAGCGGATATTTTAGCGGAATTAGCGAGCAGAGTAAAAAACTTTTACATTTTGCTGAGTTTGTTTTAGCAAGTCCGGCTGTTTTTTACACAGGTTCAGCCTTTTTTAGCTCTGCTATTACTGGACTTAAAGCCAGGCAAATTACTATGGATTTTAATATTTCGCTTGGCGTTTTAGGCGTGTATTTTTACTCAGTCTATGCGATGCTAACACACTCAGCAGAGGTTTATTTTGACTCAGCTTGTATGTTAGTTACTTTTATTTTTGCTGGAAAATTCTTACAAACTTTGGCTAGTAAAAGAGCCAGTCTTGGAATAGAAGGTCTTAGCACTTTGCTTGTAAGTAAGGTAAATACGAGCAAAGATGGCAGTAATTTTAGCCTAAAAAATATAAATGAAATAGAAAAAAGTGATTTTATCATGCTAAGAGCTGGTGAGCGAGCTATGATTGATGGCAAGATCATTTCAGGACTTATTAGCGTGGATAATTCTAGTATTAGTGGCGAGAGTTTGCCGCTTGCGCTTGGGGAGAATTCTGCTGTGATTAGTGGTATGCTTTGCTTAGAAGGAACTGCGATTTATAGGGCATCTGCGCCTTTTAGCGCTTCGTTTTTATCCAAGCTTTGTGATATGCTAGAAAACGCTACTTTTAAAAAGCCAATCATCGAGCAAAAAGCAAATCAAATCTCAGCAAAATTCAGCCTTGTGATATTTTTGCTTTGCATTTCAACCTTTATTTTTTGGCGCTTTTATAGCAGCACAGACGCTCTTAGCGTGGCTATTAGCGTGCTAGTCATCGCTTGTCCTTGTGCTCTTTCTTTGGCAACGCCGATTGCTACTACATTAGCGCTTGGAACGGCTTTTAAAAACTCAGTCGTTTTCAAAGAAGCAAAAATTATTGAAAGCCTTGCAAAGTGCGATATAATCGCATTTGATAAAACAGGCACTTTAAGTAAAGGAAAATTAAAAGTAATCAAAGCCAAATTTTATAAAGACTTTGATGAAAAGCTGCTTTTTTCGCTACTTAGTGCTAGTTCGCATCCAATTAGCGTTGGTGTTTTGGAATATTTAAAAAATTCAAAAAATTCAAAGCTTTTAGAATTAGAAAATTTACAAAATTTCATAGGCAGAGGCTTAAAAGCTAGTTATAAAGGGCAAATCATTGCTGGAGGCTCTAGCGAATTTATTGGGCAGTTTTGTGAATTTTCTAAAATTCCTTGCGAGTTTAGCGAGTATTATTTTTGCGCTGGTAACGAGCTTGTAGCGCATTTTGTGCTAGCTGATGAGCTAAGAGATGAGGCTAAAAGCTGCGTTAGCGAGCTTAAAAAACTTGGCTTAAAGGTAATTATGCTAAGTGGAGATAAGGAAAATATAGCTAGTAATGTAGCAGCAAAGCTTGAAATAAGCGAGATTTACGCAGCTTGCGATCCGCTAAAAAAAGCTGAGATTATAAAAGAGCTTCAAAACAAGCATAATGTAGCGATGATAGGCGATGGAATTAACGATATAATGGCGCTTAGCAGCGCAAGTGTAGGCATTTGTATGGGCTCAGGGGCATCTGTGAGCGTAGAGCGCAGTGATGTGGTGCTTTTGCGTGATGATTTATCATCGCTTCTGGGCTCTATAAAGCTTGCTAGGCGCACATATAGCGTGATTAAAGAAAACTTAGCTATAAGCTTAATTTACAATTGCCTTAGCATTCCTTTGGCAATGATAGGCTATGTAATACCACTGATTGCAGCTATTTCAATGTCTGCTAGCTCACTGCTAGTTATTTTAAACTCATTAAAACTAAAAGGAAAAATATGAACTCAACTATTGCTATGATGCTTGCTGTATCGATTTTTCTAGCTTTTTGTGCGGTTTGTGCGCTCATTTGGGGCATAAAAAACAAGCAATTTGATGATGAAGAAAAGTTTTTAAACGGCGCTCAGTTTGATAGCGAAGATGCTCTAAATGACGCCTATCAAAGAGATTTGCGAAAAAAAGAGACTTTTAAAAACGACTATAAAATTACAGATAAAGGCTACGCACCGCCTGATTAAAAACGCCAATTAAAGCATATTTTCATCTAATTTTTGTTAGAATTATAGATTTTTGGAGATTTTATGAGATATATTTTTTTATTTTTATTTACTACTCTTGCCTTTTGCGACCTGCTTGAAGAGAGCATTATAAATGCAAATATTGCCCAAAATGATGAAATAGAAAGGTTTAATGCCAAATTTGCTTCAAATGGGGAAGATTTAATTTTTCATCAAAGTTTAAGCAAAGATAAAGATGAAGAGAACTTAAATATCGATTTTAAGGCATTTTTAGATAAGAATTTTTTCGTAGTAAATACTATAAATTTAAATAAAAAATATTATAACCAAAGCTATTATTTAGGCACGCAAGATTTAAAACAAACAATGACTTTTGATAATTATTATCTTGGATTTAACAGCGAAGATGGTAGCAGCGTGCTTATCGGGCATCAGCCTTTGGATATATTTTTTAGCAGCTCACACGTAGCAAATGGGCTTAGTTTAAAAAATTCAATCTTTGATAATTTTGATTTTGGACTTTTTGCCTTTGATGAGAT
>CALEHZ010000157.1 GCA_937875715.1 uncultured Campylobacter sp.
TATTGGTCCCATTACAATGCTTGGGAAAAAAGCCAAAAAACAAGCAAGGCTTACAAAATCAGCATGCCTTTTTGCCCTGCCTTTGCTAAGTGCGACAAGATAAGTAATAGACATAAAAGTATAATATGAAATTCCTAGCGGAAAAGCAATAGACATCATTCCAAGCTCGCTAAATCCAAAAAAAGAAGCAAAAAGATTAAAAAATTCACTTATTTCATCAAAATATTTAAAAAACGCCAAAAATAAAATACAAAGAAAAACAAGGCTTAAAAGCAAGGATGCATTAGGATTTTGTTCTAAAGCCTGTGTTTTTATTTGACTTATTTCTTCTTCTAGGCTTTGAATTTTTTGTTCTAATTCAATTTTATACTTTTTTTTGGGATTTTTTTTGATTTCTAAATTCGCTTTATTTTGTAAATTTTTTATTTCGTATTTTAAAAGCTCAATTTGTTCAAAGCTTGAATTTTCTGTGCTTATTGCCCTAGATAATAGCCACCTTCCAGCAAAAAAAACAAAACAAGTATAAAAAAATAAAATCAGTCCAAAGCTTATAGAATTTACGCAAATAAAAGCATAACTTGCAATTAAAATTAAATATTTTTGCACTAACACAAATCTAGCAAATGCCCAATATATCACAAAAAATATCATAAAACACAGCGCAAACTCTGGTGAGAAAAAAGTCATTTATTACCTTATTTATTTGCCATTAAAAAATCTAAAATTATAGAATTTTTTTTATAAATTTTACTTTAAAATTCCCTTTTTTAACTTACGAATCAAAAATCTAGCCAAATGAAACTCACTAAAAAGCGAATGAGTAACGCAAAGTGGGCGACCTAAAAGCAAATCAGTAATAATCTCAGCTGCCAAAACCGCAGTAGTTAAGCCATGTGCGCCATGTGCGGTATTTACAAAAATACCTTTTTTATACCTTGGTTTTGGCAGATTTTGTGTTTTATTTTTTTGCCATAAAAGTGCTTTGTAATCATCACAAAAGCCGTCATAATCGTGCATCTGCGAACAAAGCATAAATCTATCGCCACTGTAAGATCTAAGTCCTACATTTGCCCCTAAAATCTTTAAATCAGACATTGAATTTTCTAAAAATTTAGCGATTTTTTCTAAATTTTCTTCATTATCAATGTTTCTAATTTCAAGGCTTAAATTTTCCCTATCAAAGCTTGAACCAATTATTTGAGCAGCATCTGCAGCCTTACAAATGTAGCCATTTTCGCTTAGTGGCAAGCTGTGATTTGCACAAAATGGACTTAATTTTGTAGTTTGCCCACGAACTGCGCTTAAAAGCAGATTTTCATCAAAACCTTTTAAAATCTCATTTGTTCCAGCTCCACCAGCAAAAATTACGCAATCAGTGATAAATTCTTTGCCATTTTTAGTAAGAATTTTATAGCCGTTTTGTAACTCAAAAAGCTCAGAAAATTCAGTATTAAAATGAATTTCAAGCTTTGTGGCTAAAAACTCTCTTAATTTTAAAGGACTAATTTGCATGGCTTTTTTAATAATTAGCTCATTTTCTTTTAGCTCTAAAAGCCCCTTATATTCATCGCTTGCGCTTTTAAAACGCTCTAAATCTTGCTCATTTTTAGCGATATATGTAGCACCGCAAAAATCTACAAAATCAGCCAAAACTTCATTTTTATAAAATTCACATGCACTTAAAAATGCACTTATATGAGCTTTGCCAAGCTTTGAGCTGGCTTTATTTATTAGCGGCAGTGCTAGACCTGAAATATTTGAGCTAGCACCATTTTGAAGACTTGGCAAACGCTCTAAAATCTGTGTTTTGATGCCTGAATTTTCTAGCTTTAAAGCTGTTAGTAAACCAGCGATTCCAGCACCTATTATAATGGCGTTTTTAGCTTGAAAATCTGGTTTTGAGCGCTCAAACCACGGATTAAATGGAATTTTGTGCTCACTAGTTTCTGAACAAATTGCGCTTAAAAACTCACGCTTTTTGCCCTGCCCTGCTCTTTTTTCAAAAATAAAATTTTGCTCTTTTAAGCTATTTTTAAAAACTCTAGCACAAGAATACGAGCGCAAAATCGCGTTTTTAACGCAGTGTTCTTTAACTTTTGCTAAAAACTGTGAGCCAAAAAGCTCTGGATTTTTACTAGGACTAAATCCATCTAAATACCAAATATCAGCTCTAAAGTCGCACTCATCAAGCCACAAAAATGCATCACCAAAAAATAAATCTAAAATAATTTGTGAATTAAAAAAATGTAACCTTAAAATTTCATTTTTTATAATTTCATAATGCTCGTTAAAATACGAAAAAATCTCAGAAAATTGAGTATATTTTTTGTAAAATTCACTTAAATCTTGTAATAAAATTGGTTCTCTTTCACAAGCTAAATAATGAATTTTTAGCCCTTTTTGTAAAGCATATTTTGCTGTAGTAAAAAAATTTAAGCCAAAACCAAAACCGCTCTCAGCAATTAAAATTGTGTCATTTTGGCTAGTATTCTCGCAGAGCAAAAACTCATCAATAGCACTTACATATACGCTATTTCTTTCGCCCAGTGGGTCATTTGCATCAAAATACACATCATCAAAGTTTTCATTATATGGCACAGCATTTTTGTATAACATTTTTTGCCTTACAAACAAAGAAAGATAATTTAAAATAAAGAAATGAATTTTATAAAAGAAGTGATTCGTTCTTCGGCTCTTTCATTTTAAGAACGAATCACTTTAAGAAGTTAAATAAATCGCCTTAGGCTACAAAATTAGAAGTTGTAGCGTGCATCAAAGCGGAAGCGATTGTGTCTATTTTTATAGCTTTCGTCTGTGTAAACACCGCTTAGGTCAGTCCAGCTTTTCTCAAGAGTTTTATAAGTAATCATTGAGTACCAAGCAGTAAAGCTTAGCTTGTCATTGTATTTATAACCAGCTCTAAGAACCCACTCTTGGTTTTTCATATCTGGATTAACATCGTTTTTAACTTTGTCATGAACATAATCTACACCAACGCTGAATGCATCATAAGTATAGCTTGCTTTAGCAAACCATACTTTGTGTTTACCATTAAATAGGTTGTAAGTTAGAAGCTCTTCACCAGCTTTGATGAATTTACCATCATCTTCTACAGTATGTAGAGATGTTTTGTCTTTTTTACCAAATTGGATATAACCAGCATCAAGTCCAAAGCCATAAGCAGTTAAACCAGCTGTTGCACCAACAAAAGTAGAGCTACCTACAGCACTCTCAGAAAAAGGTGCATATGGAGTTAGTCTATCTTTGAATTTGCCAGTAAAGCTGTTGCCAGCTACATTTACTCTACCGCGGATGCTTACATCATCGCTGAATGCATATTTAGCACCTAGATCAATAGCCCATACATTAGTTACATTTTGAAGGTGAGCATACCATAGTTGGAAATTAACGAAATCATAATCACCAATTACAGCTACACCATAAAGATTGTTTTGGAAAGGCATACTGTCTAGACCTGGCATTACACCACCTACATTAGCTGTTCTATATGCACTTAGATTTGCTAAATCGCCATCATCTTCAATGTTATCAAATGCGATAGCAGCAAGAGTTAAGCCTTCGATGCTATTATTTACGATTTTAAGACCTGTTCCAACGCTATCATCTGTAAAGAATGCACCGATTGGTTGGCGACCTGCTAGGATTGTAGTACTAGGAATTCCTGTAAATCCTACATAATATTGGCGAACTGCAAAGCTATCACCATTGCCACCCCAGCCGTTGCCGTAAGTTGCGTTGATGCCTGATAGACCACCGCGGTTATTTGTAATACCACGATTTGTATGAGTTCCACCTACGCCTGAGCCTGATACATCACGGCTATCATAGCGAAGACCAATAACTGCAAAGAAATTGTCATCTAATGTAGCTTTGAAGTTTACATCTAAAGTAAAGCGATGGAAATTGTTGTTTGATTTTGACTCGCCAAGAGCGAAATTCTCAT
>CALEHZ010000158.1 GCA_937875715.1 uncultured Campylobacter sp.
TCAAAACTGAATTTTATAAAAGTTTTGCTATAATCAGCGGTTTTATTAGGGTGAATTTTATGAAAAAAGTTATTTTATTAGGGCGTCCAAATGTGGGTAAATCTAGTCTTTTTAATCGCTTAGCAAGTGCGAGAATTGCGATAACTAGCGAGGTGGCTGGAACTACAAGGGATGTAAATAAAACTGAGATTTTAATTGATGATAGAGAGTGCGAGCTGATTGACAGCGGCGGTCTTTATGAGAGCTCTGAGCTCTTTCGTGCGGTTCAAAAAAGGTCACTTGAAGAGGCTAATAATGCTGATATAATCGTCTTTATGGTAGAAGCAAAGCTTTATGCTGATGAGATTGATAAAAAGATTTTTCATAGCATAAACCGCTTAAAAAAGCCGCTTGCTTTGGTGGTAAATAAAGTAGATGGAAAGCGTGATAGTGAGCGTGCGAAGGATTTTATAAGCTTTGGGGCTAAGGATATTTTTGAAATTTCAGTTTCGCATAATTCTGGGCTTGATGAGCTAAGAGCGTGGATATATAAGCATTTGGACGCTACGCAGATTGTAAATGACGATGATTGTAGCATTGAAGAGTTTTTAGAAAATTATGATGAAAATGCTGAATTTTCTGAAAATTCTGAGATTTTAGAAAATTCAGAAAATTCAGAAGATTCAAAGTTTGAGAGCAAGATTGATTATGAAAACAAGCCTATAAAAGTAGGAATTATAGGGCGTGTAAATGTCGGTAAAAGCTCACTTCTAAACGCTCTTGTAGGGCAAAATCGCTCGGTGGTAAGCGAAGTGGCTGGAACTACCATTGATCCAGTAAATGAGAGCATTGAAGTAGAATTCCAAGGCAAGCAAAGGCAAATTGAGTTTATTGACACAGCTGGAATTCGCCGTCGTGGCAAGATAGAAGGCATAGAAAAATACGCGCTAAACCGCACGCAAAAAATGCTAGAAAATGCTGATATTGCCGTGCTTGTGCTTGATAGCTCTGAGGGCATAAATGAACTTGATGAAAGAATTGCAGGTCTAGCAGGAAAGTTTGAACTAGGCGTGATAATCGTGCTAAATAAGTGGGATTTAAAGGGCGGTGATGATAAAGAATTTGATAGGATGAGCCGTGAAATTAGGGATAGATTTAAGTTTTTGGCTTATGCGCCGATTATCTCGCTCTCAGCAATGAGTAAAAAGCGTGTGGATAAGCTAAAAAACATCATTTGCGAAGTGTATAAAAACTACACTTGTAAAATTCCTACTTCAAGGCTAAATGAAGTAATTAGCGAGGCGACAAAAGCTCATCCAGTGCCACGAGAACACGGCAGAGCTGTGCGAATATACTATGCTGCTCAGTTTGGCACGGCAGCGCCAAAAATCGCTCTTGTGATGAATAAGCCAAAGTGCTTACATTTTAGCTATTTGCGCTATTTACAAAATCAGCTTAGAGAGAGCTTTGAGCTAAGTGGAACGCCTGTGGTTTTAATCCCTCGTGGGCGCGGCAAAAGCAAGGAAGAAGAAAATGAATAATGTGGTTTTAATAGGCTTTATGGGCGTGGGCAAAGGCTCGGTGGCAAGGGAGCTAAGTAAGCTTACAGGGCATTTTGCTATTGATGGCGATGATATGATAGAAAGCCTTTTTAACAAAAAAATTGCTAAGATTTTTGAAAGTGAGGGCGAAGCGGCTTTTAGGGCGGCTGAGAAAAATCTAGCTAAGTTTTTAGAAAAAAATGTTAGCAATGCGATTATTTCAACAGGTGGGGGCTTTTATAAGCAAAGAAATCTTAAAAAAATTGGCACGATAATCTATCTAAGACTTAGTTTTGAGAAAATTCTAAAACGCATTGAAACTGCGCCAAATGCTGCTAAAAAAATGGCAAAAAGACCGCTTTTAGCTGATTTAGAAAAAGCAAAGGCGCTACACAAAGAGCGTGATAAAGAGTATTTGAAAAAAGCTGATATCGTAATAGAGCGTGGTAAGAAAAGCGATAAAAGCGTGGCAAAAGAGATAGTAAAAATTTTAAAGGCAAAAAAATGAGAGTGCTAACAGGGCTTCAACCAAGCGGTAAGCTACATTTGGGCAATTATTTTGCTAGTATTGCGCCTATGATAGAACTACAAAACAAAGGCGATGATGAAATGCTAATTTTTATAGCAAATTATCATGCAATGACTAGCGCAAATAAAGGCGAGGCTTTAAAAAATTCAAGCTTTGAGGCGGCATGTGCGTTTTTAGCACTTGGCGTAGATCCTAATAAAAGCATTTTTTGGCTACAAAGCGACGTAAAAGAAGTGCTAGAACTTTACTGGATTTTAAGCGCAGTTACGCCGATGGGGCTACTTGAAAGGGCTCATGCGTATAAAGATAAGGTAGCAAAGGGCATTGATGCAAATCATGCTTTGTTTAGCTATCCAGTTTTAATGGCAGCTGACATTTTGCTTTACGGCGCAAATGTCGTGCCTGTGGGCAAAGACCAGATCCAGCATGTAGAAATCGCGCGTGATTTGGCGCTGAAATTTAACAATAACTTTGGCGAAGTTTTAACCCTGCCTGAGGCAAAAGTAGCTGAAAATGTCGCAGTCGTGCCTGGCACAGATGGGGCAAAAATGAGTAAAAGCTATAAAAATACCATTGATATTTTTGGCTCAGCAAAAGAGCTAAAAAAGCAGTGTAGTTCTATCGTAAGCGATAGCACGCCGCTTGAAGCACCAAAAGAGTGGCGGGATTGTAATATTTATAATATCGCAAAGCTTTTTTTAGATGATGCTGGGCAAAAGGCGCTTCAAACACGCTACGAGCGTGGTGGCGAAGGGCATGGACATTTTAAAATGTATTTAAATGAGCTTGTGCTTGAATTTTTTAAAGAAGCTAGGGAAAAATACGAGTATTACATCACTCACGAAGATGAAGTGCGAGAAATTCTAGATTTTGGCGCAAAAAAAGCGCAAAAAATCGCCAGTGAGAAAATGGGGAAAATTAGAGCTTTGGCTGGAATTTTTTGAATTTTATGAAAGTGAATTTTATAAAATTCAAAAAATTCTAAAAAATTCAGCCTGAATTTTATAAAATTCACAATTGAATTTTATAAAATTCATAAAAAAAAGGAGAAAAAATGATAAATTTAAGACTAATTGAGACAAACTTTGATCTTTTTAACGCTAAATTAAAAGCAAAAAAAGTAGGCGATGATGTGCTAAAAAACTTGCTTGATGCTTATAAAGAAAATAAAAAAATCAAGCTTGAAATAGAAGAGCTTCAAAGCATTCAAAACGCAAAAAGCAAAGAAGTTGGAATCCTAATGAAATCTGGCGATAAAGACGCCGCAAATGCTATAAAAGCCGAGCTTGATAGCAATAAAGAAAAAATTTCTGCTTTAAATGAAAAGCTTAGTGCTAGCGAAGAAAAATTAGACTCAATCGCAGCGGCTGTGCCAAATATCATTGATGATGATGTGCCTTTGGGCGCTGATGAAGATGAAAATGTGGAGCTTAAAAAGGTGCTAGAACCACCACATTTTGATTTTGAGCCTTTGGAGCACTGGGCAATCGCAGAAAAAAACGGCTGGATAAACTTTGAGAGTGGCGCAAAGCTAAGTGGCTCACGCTTTTCTGTGCTAAGAGGGCAGGGCGCAAAACTAGCAAGAGCGCTAGTTAATTATATGATTGATTTTAATGAAAACCGCGGCTTTGAGCTAGTAAATGTGCCGTATTTGGTGAGTTCTAATACGCTTTTTGGCACAGGGCAGTTGCCAAAATTCGCCGATGATTTGTATAAAGTGGGTGATGAAGATCTCTATCTCATCCCTACAAGCGAAGTGCCTGTAACAAATCTATATAATGATGAAATAATCGCTGAAAATGAACTTCCTATAAAAATGACTTGCTATTCTGCTTGTTTTCGCAAAGAAGCAGGCTCTGCTGGCAAAGATACTAGGGGCATGATTCGCCAACATCAGTTTGAAAAAGTAGAGCTTGTGTGTATCACAAAACCTGATGAAAGCGATAAGGTCTTTGATGAAATGGTGGCTTGCGCTAGTGATTTGCTAAGTTCTTTGGGCTTAGCACATCGTCATATGATGCTTTGTAGCGGCGACCTTGGATTTAGCGCAGCAAAGACGATTGACCTTGAAGTTTGGTTAGCAGGGCAAAATAGATATAGAGAAATCAGCTCAGTCTCAAATACAAGGGATTTTCAAGCAAGAAGAGCAAAAATTCGCTTTAAAGATGGCAAGAAAAACACGCTTTGCCACACGCTAAATGGATCAAGCCTAGCAGTAGGTAGAACGCTAATAGCGATAATGGAAAATTATCAGCAAATTGATGGAAGCATAAAAATTCCAGCTGTTTTAGAAAAATATATGTAAAGGTATATGTAAAAATATATGTAAAATCATATGTAAAAAAATACATAAAGAGCAAAATAAATGGCACAAGAAAATGAAATAGTAATCTTAGAAGGCGATCAAGGTGGCTCTAAGCTGCCACCAAGAGATGATATAGACTTTGAACAAGAAGAGTTTATATCCCTTGATGAAGTAGAAAATACAAAAACGCAGACTACAAGCCCAGATGTAGAAGAACAAGAAGAAGAAAGTGGTGAGAAAAAGCCGCCTATTTGGAAAAATAAAAAAATTCTAATCATCGCTGGGGCTAGTTTTGGCGGACTTTTACTAGTTATTATTTTGCTTTTAGTGTTTTTAGGTGGCGGCAAAGAAGAAATGGCTATGCAAACCACAGATATAGCGCCGATTCCAGAACAAAAGCCCCAGCCAATAAACTACAAAATCAACAAAAGTCGCATTGAAGAAATGATAGGCAAGGCAAACTCGCTTTATGAGGGCGGAAATAAAATTGAAGCTTTGAAAATTTATGAAAATGTGGCGATTTATAATGAAGCTTTGTCGTATTATAATTTGGGCGTTTCGCAGATGAATCAAGAAAAACACGCCGAAGCACTAGAAAGCTTTAAAAAAGCAATTGCAAATCAAGAAAACACCGATGTTAGCGCGCTAAATGCGGCGGTTTGCGCTTTGTTTTTGGGACAAAAAGATTCATTTAAATATTACATTGATGTAGCACGTGCATTTTTAACACCAAATTCAAGTGCCTATAATTATTATAGCGCACTTGTAAACTACTACGCAGGATATTATATAGAAGCTTTTCATATCTTAAATAGCATAGAAGAGGGCTTTTATGCCAGCAATGCAAAATATTTAAAATCTAAAATTTTAAGTCTAATTAACAAGGATGAAGAAGCGATAGCTGCTTTAAGCCAGATTAAAGAATACGATACGAATTTTCCGCTAGGGCTTTTACACGCTAGGGCTGGAAACTACGATGAGGCGATATTTTATCTAAATAGAGTAGATCCGCTTAGCACAAATGTAAATCAAGCAGCTTTGGCAAAAGCCCTTGTTCATTTACAAATGGGCTCGTATCAGCAAGCAAGCAATGTGCTAGAATATGTCCATGATATAAATACTACTTTTATTCATCAAACTTATCCAATAAAAGCTAAGCTAAAAGATGATTATTTTAATATTGACGCAGCTCAAAAAAACTACGATGACAAGCTGTTTTTTCATAAAAATACTGCTTATGCTATGCTTTTTTATTTTACGCCTTTTAAGGTTTTTGATGCTAAGCAAACGATTGATTATATTACAAAGGCTGGAATTGGCGTATTTGTTGATCAAAGCGAGGAAGCTGATGAGTATTTAAAAACCTCAGGGCTAATCAGCAAAGTAAATGCAAATCTTTCAAAAACCATTGAAAAAGCCCTAAATAACAAGCTTAGAGAGGCAAATGCTGATTTTGCCGCTTTGATGAAGGCTTATCCAGGTCATGCGATTTTGCAGTTTAATCTAGCTTTAAGTTATGCTCAATTAAGCGATTTTGCCAATGCTTATAAACATTTTATTGCAAGCTATCATTTAAATCCAAACAATCATCTTATAGGCGTTTACGCCATCATTTGCGCTGAGCTTTCAGGGCGTGATTACAGGCATCTTTTTGCTGAAGTTACAGAAAATTTAGCAACTGATGAAACGCTAAAAGAGGGCAATTTCTATGAAACCTTGCTAGCTTATGTGCGTGGCAACACAGGTGCACTTAATCGCTGGCTTGATGAATATAATGGCGATGAGTCTCTTCAAGTCGTTTTTAGCTATATTACATCGATGATTACAAATAGAGATGAACTTGCTAAAAAGCACTCTGAGACCTTGCTAAAAAAGCTGCCAACTGATATATTAACCGGTATTTTGGACTTTTTAGCTCATAATGATAAAGCAGATATTAAAAGCTACGCTCAGCAAATTCAAATGCGCTTTTTCCACTCAAAGTTTGATCTAGCCACGCTTTATGGTGGCTCAAATGTCGTAAAAGAGCAGTTTATCAAGCTGCTTCAAATCTCAGGGCTTGTTGATGTGTGGCGAAATATGATTTTAAAAGATTTGCAGTATAATAAAAAATCTTATGATATTCTTTATACGCTTGCTTATACCGATCTTTTCACGCAGCGCTATGAAGAGGCTTTTAATATTTTTAATGATTTAGTCCATAATCAAAAAGAGCAGGATTTTTACACTCTATTTTTAGCCTCTGTTGCTAGTATAGGCGCAAATCACCCGCAAAATGCCGTGGCGTATTTAGAGCTTGCAAAGCTTACAAATCCAACAGATCCTGGCAGCCGCATTGCACTTGGATATTTATATCAAGAATTAGGAAACATCCCAGCTGCTCTTTCGCAATACAAAAGCGTAGGAAATACCGATTATAAAAGCAGATTTTTTACTTTTGCTTTGGTGAATTGAAGTGAATTTTTTACTTCATTACGTTGGGTGAATTTTTAGATTTTATAAAATTTATAAAATTCAAAGCTGAATTTTATAAAATATAGTTGAATTTTATAAAATTCAAATTCCTAGTAGTGAATTAAGCCAAATTTTATAAAAACTGAATTTTATGAAAACTGAATTTTATAAAATTCA
>CALEHZ010000159.1 GCA_937875715.1 uncultured Campylobacter sp.
AAATTGCAAATTGTTTGTGGCGCACCAAATGTGGCAGCTGGGCAAATCGTAGCCTGTGCGTGTGAGGGCGCAAAAATCGGCGAAATCATAATCAAAAAAGCAAAACTTCGTGGGGTTGAAAGTAATGGTATGCTTTGTTCTGCGCGTGAGCTTGGGCTTGGTGAGCTAAATAATGGAATAATGGTGCTAGATAGTAGCATAGGTGAGCTAGAGCTTGGTAAAGAACTGCGTGAATTTTCTGCTTTTAACGATGATATAATTGAAATTGAGCTAACTGCAAATCGTGGCGATTGCCTTAGCATTTTGGGCGTGGCTAGGGATCTTTCAGCAAAGTTTGATATAAGCGTAAAAGACGCACCTACTATGAAAAAAAGCGAAGATGATGCGCTTGGAATCGGTAGACTTTTTAGCCTTCATAGCGATGAGCTAAAAAATTCAAATTTGCTATACAAAGCGCTTAAAATTTCAGAAAATTTAAAGCTAGATTTAGTAAGCAAACTTAGGCTTTTAAGCATTGAAAGCAAGGCAAAAACAGCGCTTGGCGGAGCACTTGATTATATCAGTCATAGCACTGGCGTGATTTTTAGGGGCTATGATGCTGCTAAGCTTGGTGCTAATGAGGATGAAAAAATAGCTATAAAAGTAAGCAGCACAGGCGATGAAAGCAAAATTTTTGCTAATGAAAAGCTAATTAGCATTGCTGGAATTTGGCAAGATGAAAAATTCGCAGTAGATGAAAATACCAAAATTGCGATAATTGAAGCTAGTTATAGTGATCCAAATCTTATTATGAGCGCAATCAGCCAAAACAAAGAGCAGCCAAAAGATGAAATACTCTATAAAAGTATGCGTGGTTCTGAGCCAAATCTTACACTTGGCATGAGTTTGCTTTTTGGCAAATTTTTTGCTAATGAGCAGATTTATGGTGGAAGCCAACAAGTAAATTCTCAAAAAGAGCGTGAAAATATACTTGTAAACACCGCTACAATTGCTAAAATGATAGGCTTAAATATCGATAAAAAGGAAATTCATAGAATTCTCTCACGTTTAAATTTTGAAATTATAGGTGGAGAAAATACAGATGAGAGTTTTTATGTAAAAGTGCCAAACTATCGCCATGATATCGCTAATGTAGGCGATATTTGTGAAGAAATCGTGCGAATTTATGGAATTGATAATATTCCTGCCAAAGCACTTAGTTTTAGTGAGAAAAATCGCATAAACGAAGCTTTAATCAAGCATGAAAATGCTAAGAAAATTCGCCAAAATGGCGCAAATACTGGATATTTTGAGTGTGTTCATTATGTATTTGATGATGGCAAAGAGCTTGAAATACTAGGCTTTAAGCCTTGCAAGGCAAAACTGCTAAATCCAATCACAAATGAGCTTAGCGAGCTTAAACCAACGTTACTTAACGCACTTTTAAACTCTGCTTTAAACAACGCAAAGAGGGGCTTTAAGAGCATTAAACTTTTTGAATATGGCGAAGTTTTTAATGAAAATGGCGAGCAAATAAGCAAACTTGCTTTTGTTTTAAGTGGCTTAAAACAAAATCCAAGCCTTATAAATGGTGCAAAAGGGGCAAATGCGGATTTGTTTGATTTTGCTAATGATATTCAAAAAATTCTAGGTAAAATCGAGCTAAAAGCTAGTGATGAAGTAAAATTTTTAAGTCCATTTGAACAAGCTTGGATTTATCAAAATGGCGTTAAAATAGGCTTTTTAGGTAGATTAAAGCCAGAGATTAAAAAAGACTTGCCAAAAAGCTATGTTTGCGAGATTGATTTTGATAAATTAAAATTTCAAAGTGTAATTGCTAGTGGCTATTCGCAATACCCTGCTATTAGCCGTGATATCAGCGTTTTAATAGATGAGAGTATAAAATTCAGTGCTATAAAAGAAGCTATAAATTCGCTAAAAATCGCCGAACTTAAAAGCTTTGCGCCTACTGATTTATACAGCGATGCTAGTCTTAGGGAAAATAAAAGCCTTACAATTGCGCTAGAGTTTCAATCAAGCGAAAAAACACTTACAGATGATGAAATAAACGCATTTATGGATAAAATTCTAGGAATTTTAAAAAGCGATTTAGGCTTGGAGCTAAGATGAAAATTAGCCCATTAAAAACAGCATTTAACGCTAGTTTTGAGCATTTAGCAAGCGATAAATCAATTTCTCATAGATGCGCTATTTTTTCACTTTTAAGCGATAAAACAAGTGTGATTAAAAATTACTTAGATGCCCAGGATTCGCTAAATACGCTTAAAATCATCGAAGCACTTGGCGCAAAAGTAGAACGCAATGAAAATGAAGTAAAAATCACGCCAGCCCAAAAAATTCAAAGCACAAAAGATAAAGTGCTAGATTGTGGCAATTCAGGCACGGCAATTCGCCTAATGCTTGGCTTTTTGGCAGCTTGTGAGGGTGAGTTTATTTTAGACGGCGATGAGTATTTGCGCAAACGCCCTATGCGCCGTGTGGTTGCGCCATTAGAGCAAATTGGAGCTAGTTTTGAAGGCAAAGATAACGCTAATTTTGCACCTATTAAAGTAAAGGGCAAGAAGCTTGAATTTTTTAAATATTCTAGTCCTATTTCATCAGCGCAGGTCAAAACTGCGATGATTTTAGCAGGGCTTAAAGGCTGCGGCTGTGAATTTAGCGAACCAAGTCTAAGCCGTGATCATAGTGAAAGAATGCTTTTGGGAATGGGCGCAGAGCTAAAAATAGAGCAAAATGAGAAAATAAATATAAAAGTAGAGCCTTTAAAAACAGCTTTAAAGCCACTTAATATAGTAGTTCCAAATGATCCAAGCTCATGCTTTTTTTATGCTCTAGCGGCTGCTATTGTGCCAAACTCTAGCGTAGAAATCAAAAATATTTTGCTTAATAAAACAAGAATTGAAGCCTTTAAAGTGCTTGAAAAAATGGGTGCAAAAATAGAATATAAACTAATTTCAAGCGACTATGACGATATCGGCGATATAAAAGTAAGCTATAATGGTGTTTTAAAAGCTGTGGAAGTAGAGCAAAACATTCCATGGCTGATTGACGAAGCACCTGCGCTTGCTATTGCCTTTGCCTGCGCTGATGGGACAAGCACTCTAAAAAACGCAAAAGAGCTAAGAGTAAAAGAATGCGATAGAATATCAGTCGTGGTATCTGCGCTAAAAGCTTGTGGTATTGAAGCTTGCGAGCTTGAAGACGGTTTTGCCATCACAGGCGGAGTGCCAAAAAGCGCTGTAATAGATAGCTGCGGAGATCATAGAATTGCGATGAGCTTTTCAATTCTAGGTCTTTTGTGCGGCATGGAGATACAAAAAAGCGAGTTTATCGCTACTTCGTTTCCAAATTTTAGTTCTTGCCTTGCAAAGCTTGGCGCAAAAGTAGAAAAATGAAAATTGAAATAGCAAAAAATTGTGGATTTTGTTTTGGCGTCAAGCGTGCTGTTCAAATCGCCTCTAAATACAAAGGTGCTAGCACGATTGGCGAGCTTATACACAATAGCCAAGAAATCGCACGTCTAAGGGACGAATGCGGCGTAAAAACGCTAAAAAATATAAGTGAGCTTAGTGGCGAGACTGCGATAATTCGCACTCATGGTATCACAAAAGGCGATTTAGCCGTACTTAAAGAGCGTGGCACGAAAGTAGTCGATGCCACCTGTCCATTTGTGACAAAGCCACAGCAAATAGTAGAAAAAATGAGCGCTGAGGGTTATGAAATCGTATTTTTCGGCGATAGCGAACATCCTGAGAGCAAAAGCGTAACAAGCTACGCAAACAGTGTCGTCATCGTCTCAAATGAAAATGAACTAGAAAATATTAAGCTAAAAAACAAAGTCGCACTTGTCTCACAAACGACAAAAAAGCTTGAAAATTTCAATAAAATTGCCACAGCATTGATCGCAAAATGTAAAGAAGTTCGTGTGTTTAATACGATTTGCAATGCCACGCTTGAAAATCAAGAAGCCTGTAAAGAACTAGCCAAAAAAGCAGACGCTATGATAATAATAGGTGGAAAATCTAGCTCAAATACAAAGCAACTTTTTTATATCGCAAAAGAGCTTTGTAGCGACAGCTATCATATAGAAAGTCCAGCTGAGCTTGATGCTGCGTGGTTTAAAGGCAAAGAGCTTTGTGGCATCAGTGCAGGTGCTAGCACGCCTGAGTGGATAATCAATCAAGTAGTAGAAAAAATCAAAGAGCTTATAAAATAGTTTAAATTCAGCCAACAAAAAAAGCTTTAAATTACGATATATTATGAAAAATAAGTAATTATAAAGGCTGAATTTTATGAGATTTTCACTTTTATAGTGCGGCCCATATCCTAAAACCTAGATAGGCAGCTTAAAAAATTATTTGCTTTTTAATTTTATAAATAATTTTTTTGCTATAATTCTAGCTTTATTTTT
>CALEHZ010000160.1 GCA_937875715.1 uncultured Campylobacter sp.
TTTTATAGCTCTAAACTCTGCTTTTGTGATATTTTTAGCAGAGATGTTTTTTGTTTTGTAGCTACCGTTTTTTAGATCCACATAGGCTATTTTTGCGATTTGTTCAAATGGCTTAAAACTCGCATCGCATTTTATTATATTCACTATTTCATCCCTTTTAGCTCAGGGGCTAAAAACTCGCCTGTGAAAGAGCTGGTTTTTTTGTAGTTTTTGGCTAGTTCTTTTGGGCTGCCTTGTGCTATGACCTTACCGCCCAAGTCGCCACCCTCTGGCCCCATATCCACTAGATAATCGCAGTTTTTGATGACATCAAGATTATGCTCTATCACCACCACGCTATTTCCAAGCTCAACTAGACTTTGAAGCACGCTTACAAGGCGCGCAACATCGGCAAAATGAAGTCCAGTCGTAGGCTCATCAAGGATATAAAGCGTTTTGCCGGTGTCAGCTCGGCTTAGTTCTTTTGCTAGTTTCATGCGCTGAGCCTCGCCACCACTAAGAGTTGTAGCACTTTGTCCAAGCGTGATATATTCAAGTCCTACCGCTGCGATTGTGGCAAGTTTGGCATGTATTTTTGGCACTGCTTTAAAAAATTCAAGTGCCTCGCTAACGCTCATATTTAGCACATCTGCTATGTTTTTGCCCTTATATTTTATTTCAAGCGTGGCATCATTGTATCTTTTGCCCTTACACGCATCGCAAACCACGCTAATATCAGGCAAAAAATGCATCTCAACCGTGATAGCTCCATCGCCTGAGCATTTCTCACAGCGCCCACCTTTTACATTAAAGCTAAAGCGCCCAGCCTTATACCCACGAATTTTAGCCTCTTTTGTGGCGCAAAATAGCTCACGAATTTCATCCATAACGCCTGTATAAGTAGCCGGATTTGAGCGTGGCGTCCTGCCAATCGGGCTTTGGTCAAGGTAGATTACTTTATCAAGTTGTTCTAAGCCTTCAATACTTGCTTTGCTTGAATTTAGCGTGATTTTAGAGCGAGTTAATTGTTCTAATGCCCTTGGCAAAAGTGTGCCTAAAATAAGAGAGCTTTTACCTGAGCCACTTACGCCTGTGATTCCTACTAGATTGCTAAGTGGAATTCTTACATTTAAATCTTTTATATTATTGATATTAGCGCGCTTTATTTCTATGAAATTTTCTTGCTTTCTGTTTTTGGCAAAATCAATACTTTCTTTGCCATTTAGATACTGCGCCGTTAGCGTTTTGCTTTTTAGTAATTTTTCATAAGTTCCAGCAAATACGACTTCTCCGCCATTTATACCAGCTTTTGGGCCGATGTCTATGATATAATCAGCATTTTCCATCGTTTTTTTATCATGTTCTACTACTAGGACGCTATTTCCTTTTTCTTGTAGGCTTCTAAGAGTTTTAATTAGGCGCATGGTATCACGCTCGTGAAGTCCTATGCTAGGCTCATCAAGCACATACATTACGCCTGAGAGCCCTGAGCCGATTTGAGATGCTATGCGAATTCTTTGTGCCTCTCCACCACTAATCGTCCTTGCATCACGCCCCAAAGATAAATAGCCCAGTCCCACATCACGCAAAAAAGCAAGCCGTTCTCTAATTTCTTTTAAAATCGGTTCAGCGATAGTAGAATTTTGCTTGCTTAAATACGCAAAATTGCTTGAATTTTCCATAAAAGCACAGCATTCTTTAATTTGCATTGAAATAAGCTCGCCTATTGTTTTACCAGCCACTCGCACAGCAAGAGAGCCCTTATTTAGGCGCTTGCCTTTACATTCGCTACACTCTTTTTCTACCATATAATCGCTAAAATCTTTGCTATCTTTTAGCATCTCATAGCTTATGCGCAAAGCCCCTTCAAAACGGCGTTCTAAATGATGTCTTTTCCAAGTGAATTTTACATTACTCGCATTGCCGTATAATAACGCTCTTTGCTCACTTTCACTTAGTTCGCAAAAGGGCTTTTTAAAATCAATCTCATTTTGTTCGCAAAAAGCTAGGCAAAACTTGTAATAATAGCTTTTATTAAAGCCATAAAGTAGCTTTAAAGCACCATTTTCTACGCTTAAATTCTCATTTATAACCTTGCTTTGATCTAGACTAAATTTCACACCAAGCCCGTCGCACTCAGGGCACGCACCCTTTGGCGAGTTAAAACTAAATGAAAGTGGCTCTAAAACTTCATAAGAAATCTTACAATCAAAACAAGCATTATGTTCGCTAAAATGTATAAAATCCTTGCTAAGCCCCATATCACTAGCATTTACAATGCTAACTTCAACTTCGCCAAAGCTAAGCGCTAGGGCTTTTTCCACAGCTTCTAT
>CALEHZ010000161.1 GCA_937875715.1 uncultured Campylobacter sp.
TGCGCTTGTTTATTACAAACAATTAGCCGGTATCGGGCAAAATTTAGTCTGTGATGATGAAAATAGCAAAGAGTGTAAAGAACATTTAGAAAATGAATGCAGGGATACTGGCACAAAAGATGATATAGAGCACTGCAAATACATTTCGCTAGGCTGGAACTCTAGCTTTTCAGGGCGTCAGGCAAGATACGCAAATACTTATATAATGACTTATTTAAGAGATATTTCTACTCAAGATTATGATAAAAATAGCTTTTTATATTTTTTAAAATATGCCAAAAATCTTGGCGTAAAAGCTATGGATATTTTAGCGCAATCTGCCGGCGATGACGCAGGCAGCGGGAACGAAGCACCTTTTATAATTTGGCTTATAAAAAATAATTCTATAAATCAAATAAAAGATATAAAAGAAGTTTTTGGGGCTAATAATAGTGCTGAGTTTAAGCGTTTTTTAAGCGATAATAACGCAAGCCAAGAAATGATTGAAATTTTAACAAAATGAAAATATTTCTAGCATCAAGTTCCGCCTCTCGTGCCCTACTTTTAGAAAATTCAGGCTTTGATTTTGAGCAAATTATCACTAAATACGATGAGAGTGCGATTTGTGCTATTTCTACGCCGGCACATTTATACGCACAGGCTGTAGTGAGTGAGAAAACAAGACAATTTAAAGAGCATTTTAGGGCTGAATTTTCTGAGTTTTTAAAGCGTGGCGCCTTGCTTTTTGCTGATTCTAGCGTAATTTGCAAAAATCAAATTTTAGGCAAAGCAAAAGACGAAAATCACGCAAGGCAGATGCTTTTGCTTCAAAGCGGCTCAAGGGCTAGCGTTTATACCGCAATGAGCGTGCTTTGCGATGCTTTTAGCTTAAATGCTTTAAGCGTAGCAAGCTATGATTTTGCGCCTTATCCTACTGACGAGCTAGAAAACTACCTTAAAGGTGTCCTTTGGCAAGGCAAAGCAGGCGCAATGATGATTGAAGGATTTAGCGGAAAATATATTTTAGCTAAAAGTGGCGATATGAGCACAGCCATGGGGCTTGATATACCGCTTTTAAAGAGATTTTTTAGCTGAATTTTCTGAAAATTCGCAACTGCAGCAAGTTTGCTTTTTTAGTGCACTGCTAATCTAAACAAAATTTAAATATTATAAATGCCTGCTTATTTACCGAGCATTATTTTTATTTTTGTTAAAATCCTAAACACATCTTAAATACAAAGCAGACACAATGAAAGAAAACATTGTAATCTCACCAAATCCTGTGATTTCGCCTGCTAATCATACAATTCTCATTGGACAACAAAATGAGGGCTGGTGGAATGAAAATTTCTTGCCAAATGAACATCTAACAAAGTTCTTAGATGGTTTGATGACAGCACAAGAAGTAGCAAAGGCGATAGAAAAAATAAAAGATAAAAAAGATGCCTACATAGACGAACAACAGCAAGAACAAAATATAGATT
>CALEHZ010000162.1 GCA_937875715.1 uncultured Campylobacter sp.
TGCAGGCTGAATGGAAAGATGACGCTGCAAAAATGCTCAAATCAAGAATCATCGTTGAAAACCTTCTCAAAGACAAAAACATTTCTGTTACTCCAGAAGAAATCGAAGCTCAGTATGCTAAAATCGCAGAAGAAGGCGGAATGTCAGTAGAAGAAGTTAAAAAACACTACTCTGACCCACGCTCAAAAGAATATCTCATCGACGACGCAAAAGAAAACAAACTCTACGACGAAATCTACAAAGAAGTTAAAGTTACAAAAGGCGACAAAATGTCTTTTGCTGACCTCTTCAAAAGACAGTAATCAGAGCTTTTAACTTACAAAGGCTGTCTAAAGTACCAGTTTACTTACAGACAGCCTTTTTTTTAATAGAATAAAGTAATATTTTCAGGGGAAATATAAGGGTTAATTTAAAAATGATGACGATTGCAGTATTATTTGCTATACTTAATGTTATTAGAAGAAAACGAAATCAGAATAATTAAGGACACAAAATGAACGAACAGATGTTTTATCAGATTCCAACAGTAATCAAAAAAAGCGGAAACGGTGAACGAGCATACGATATTTATTCCCGCCTCCTCGAAGACAGAATCGTATTCGTAGACGGACAGATTAACGACGAAATGGCTGACATCATCATTGCGCAGCTTCTGTTCCTTGAGTCAGAAAATCCTGACAAAGACATCAGCATGTACATCAATACACCAGGCGGTTCTGTAACAGCAGGACTCGCAATTTACGATACAATGCATTATGTAAAATGCCCTGTTCAGACTATCTGTCTCGGTCAGGCTGCAAGCATGGGAGCAATTTTATTGGCTGGTGGAACTAAAGGCAAACGCTTTATCCTTCCATCTGCACGCGTTCTCATTCATCAGCCTTCAGGCGGAACAGAAGGACAGGAAACAGACATCGCAATTCAGGCAAAAGAAATTGCAAGACTTAAACAGCTTTCAATCGAATACCTTGCACACGATACAGGTAAATCAGAAAAAGATATTGCAGCCGACATCGAACGCGACTTTTTCATGAGCGCAAAAGAAGCAAAAGAATATGCCAAACAAAAAGAGGCAAAAAGCCTTTGCGATGAGATAATAAACAAGCTTAGTAAGCATAAAAGTACTAAAAAGTATTTAAACAAAGATGAGTTTATAAAAGAACTTAAAGGAATTCTAGATTTAGATGCTAAAACACTAGAAAAAATCGCAAAAGCTCTAAGCTATGATGATGAAAACGCAGATATTCAAAAAGATAAAAAAGGGCAGATTATCTATGATAAAGACAGCAAAGACAGCGAAATAATAAATATAAACGCTAGCATTGATGAGTATATGAGTGCTGAGGTCTTGCCACATTTGCCTAAGGCAAAAGCCTTTGATGAGAATAAAATCGGCGCAGAAATTCCTTTTACTCGCTACTTCTACAAATACACAGAGCCAAAAAGCACTGATGAAATAAAACTAGAATTCCAAAGCTTAGAAAAAGAAGCAAGAGAGCTTGAAAAAGGGCTTTTTGATGAAAACTAGAATTCTAGAATTTAAAGATAGTGGAATTGCTTGGATAGGCGAAATTCCACAAAATTGGGAAGTTACAAAAATAAATCATTTATATTCGCAAAGAAATCAAAAAGTAAGTGATAAAGATTTTGAGCCACTTTCAGTTACAAAAAAAGGGATTTTGCCACAGCTAGAAAACACAGCAAAAACAAACGATGGAGATAATAGAAAGCTTGTTAAAATTGGAGATTTTGTTATAAATAGTCGCTCTGATCGTCGTGGTTCTTGTGGAATTTCAGCTTTTAATGGCTCTGTATCTTTAATCAATATTGTTTTAGAGCCTAGACAAAATATGAATTCTAAATATTTTGATTGGCTTTTTCACACGCCTTTATTTGCTGATGAATTTTATAAATACGGCAATGGAATTGTAGATGATTTGTGGAGCACTCGCTGGGATAATATGAAAAAAATTTCAGTGCCTTATCCGCCACTTGATGAGCAAGAAAAAATTGTGGAATTCTTAGATAAAAAATGCGAGATAATTGACAAAAGATTAGAAAATTTAAAGCAGAAAATATCTGCTTTAAAAGAATATAAAAAATCACTTATCAGCGAGTGTGTAACAAAAGGGCTAAATTCTAGAATTCTAGAATTTAAAGATAGCAAAATCCCTTGGATAGGCAAAATCCCAA
>CALEHZ010000163.1 GCA_937875715.1 uncultured Campylobacter sp.
CCATTACTTGATGCTGTTATCAACTACCTTCCAGCACCAGATGAAGTTGCTGAGATAAAAGGCGTTTATGATGATGGTAGCGAAGTAAGCGTAGCAAATAGCGATGAGGGCGAGTTTGCTGGACTTGCGTTTAAGATCATGACTGACCCATTTGTTGGGCAACTAACTTTCGTGCGTGTTTATCGTGGCTGCTTAGAGAGCGGAAGCTATGTGTATAACAGCGTAAAAGGCAAAAAAGAGCGTATCGGTCGTCTTCTTAGAATGCACTCAAACAAACGCGAAGAAGTAAAAGAAATCTACGCTGGTGAAATCGGCGCTGTTGTGGGACTAAAAGATACTTACACAGGTGATACTCTAACAGGCGAGAAAGACCATGTAATACTAGAAAAAATGGACTTCCCAGATCCAGTTATTAGCGTTGCTGTGGAGCCAAAAACAAAAGCTGACCAAGAAAAAATGGGCTTAGCTCTACAAAAACTAGCACAAGAAGATCCATCTTTCCGTGTAAGCACTGATGAAGAAAGCGGTCAAACAATCATCTCAGGTATGGGCGAGCTTCACTTAGAGATCATCGTAGATCGTATGCTAAGAGAGTTTAAGGTTGAAGCAGAAGTTGGTCAACCACAAGTTGCTTACCGCGAGACTATCAAAAATGTGGTTGAACAAGAGTATAAATACGCAAAACAATCAGGTGGTCGTGGTCAGTATGGACATGTATTCTTACGCATCGAGCCAGTTGAGGCTGGTAGTGGCTTTACATTTGTAAATGATATCAAAGGTGGCGTGGTGCCAAAAGAGTATATCCCAGCTGTAGAAAAAGGTTGCCAAGAAGCACTTCAAAACGGCGTTTTGGCTGGATATCCAGTTGAAGATGTGAAAATTACGCTATTTGATGGTTCTTACCACGAAGTAGATAGCTCTGAAATGGCGTTTAAACTTGCTGCTTCAATGTGCTTTAAAGAAGGTGCTAAAAAGGCAAATCCTGCGATTTTAGAGCCTATGATGAAGGTTGAAGTTGAAACTCCTGAGGAGTATATGGGTGATGTAATCGGCGATCTAAACAAACGCCGTGGCCAAGTAAACTCAATGGATGAAAGAAGCGGTAATAAAATCGTTACAGCATTTTGCCCGCTTGCGCAAATGTTTGGCTACTCTACTGATTTGCGCTCACAAACACAAGGCCGTGCTACATACTCGATGGAGTTTGACCACTACGAAGAAGTTCCACGCAATGTAGCTGATGAGATTATCAAATCTCGCAATGGCTGATAATGGCTGATAAGAATTTTATAAAGTTTTGAATTTTATAAAATTCACTTTTCAAACTAGAATTCCAGCTGGAATTCTAGTTTGATTTTGCTTTTTTTTTGATTTTGAATTTTCTGAATTTTCTAAAGTTGTTTGAATTTTCTAAAACTTTTGAATTTTCTAAAACTTTTGAATTTTCTAAAACTTTTGAATTTTCTAAAAAATTCAAGTTTGAATTTTCTGAAGTTGTTTGAATTTTCTAAAAAATTAACTTTTGTCCTCGTAGCTCAGCAGGATAGAGCGCAAAATTCCTAATTTTGAGGCCACAGGTTCGACTCCTGTCGGGGATACCATTAAGCTTTCTTTAAGAAAACTTTTTGTTTCTCTTAATTGCCTAAAAGCTTGATTTTAAGGGCTTTTATTGCCTAATCCTTGACAAACATTTACAAAAATTATACAATTCTTGCCTAAAAATAAGGTGGCTAAATAAGGTGGCTAGCGAAAGATAAGGTGGCTACCTCACTCAAAAGGCGATATAATGGCACGCTGTGCGACTAATTATCTAACTGACAAAAATATAAGAGAATTAACGCCAAAAAAGAAGCGTTATACAAAAGTAGTTGGTGAACCAAAAGAACTTGTGATTGTTATAAATCCTAGTGGCATTAAAAAATTCAAAATTGTTTATGGTAAAAATAAAAATAAAAATGAAATAGGCTTAAAAGAATTTAGAGAAGGAATTTATAGTGTAACACAAGCAAGGCAAGAAGCTAGAAAGATTTTATCAGAGCTTGATGCTGGAAAAAGTGTGGCTGAATATAAGTTAGAAAAAAATACTGATTTTACATTCGGCGAATATTATAAAAAATTCTTACATATAAAAGAATTTGCTAGTGAGAATAAAGCTGATACATTAAAGCATATAAAATTCCGCCACGCAAAATATACACTAAACGCACTTGGTAGGCTTGATGTAAGGTCTATAAAGCCAACTATGTTAAAGGAAATACTTGATGCTATTTATAACCCAAGAGCCGAACAAACACGCATAAGCGTAATAAAAAAGCTTATTGAAGAACTTTTTGCTATTTTTAATATTGCGTTAGAGGACCAAATTATCACATTTAATCCAGCTTTTAATCTAAAAAAATACTATCCAACAAATAAAACTAAAAATCATCCGGCCATAATTGACACCACACTTTTAAAACAATTTATACAAGATTTAAAAAATGATGGCAATATGAATCCAAACACCAAAAGAGCTTTGTATCTACAAATTCTTACAGCAAATCGCCCTATAAATACAGTGAGTGCGAAGTGGGCTGATATAGACCTTGAAAATGGATTTTGGCATATACCTGCTGATGATATGAAAAAGGGTCGTGCTCACACGGTAGCATTATCAAGCTATGCTATAAAAGTGCTTAAAGAACAATACCTTTTTACAAGCGAATTTGTGTATGTTTTTGCTTCTGCTAGTAAAAGTGGACATATAGTGCGTGATGCTATATGCAAGGCTATTAAAAATCTAGGATATAAAGATAAATACAAAGATTTAGCCACAGCACACGGATTTAGGGCTACATTTAAGACTTTTTGTAGTAACAATGAAATAGAGCTTTTAAATCTTGGCGTAACCGAAAAAGTAGTAGAAACAGCAATGTCGCACAAAGAAAAAAATAGCATAATTTCTTCATATGAAAGAATAAGAGCTACAAACGAAGCTTTGAAAAAGGTGCTTCAATGGTATGGTGATTTTTTAAATAACATTGAACCTTTGTTTTAATTACGCCAAAATAAAAGCCTTTCTTTTGGCGTAATTAAGCATACTTCCAGTATAATTCTATAAAACTATAAAGGTGATAAAAATGACCCAAAAGCAAGAAAAGTTGATTGATGAAAGCCTTGATGAGCTTGGTGTTAATGATTTAGAGCGTAGAAACGATTTTAAAAAATTCGCTC
>CALEHZ010000164.1 GCA_937875715.1 uncultured Campylobacter sp.
ATATTAAAGAAATAAGTGCGTAGAATTTTTTGTAAAATTTTGTGAAAAAATATTTGTAAGATTTAAAAATTTAGCTTACTAAATTTTCTAAAAAAGCCCTAAGCTTTTTTAGAAAATTGTGCTAAAACTTTATAAATTTTATAGATTTTTAAACATTATTAAGCTAAAATCCCTAGTTTTTTGTAAGGACTTAATTATTATGATCACATGGATGCAAAAGCATAAAAAATATCTTGTTGTTACTATTTGGGTTAGCACTATTGCCTTTGTTGGTGCTGGTTTTGTAGGTTGGGGTGCGTATGATTTTAACAAATCTCGCGCTACTTCTGTGGCAAGGGTCGGCGATATAGATATATCTATGCAAAAATTTCAAAATACTTATTCTAGACTTCATGCGTTTTACTCAAACTCACTTGGTAGAGAGCTAAGCGAGGATGAGGCTAAGCAAATAGGGCTAAGCGAGGGTGCGCTTCAAAATCTAATTCAAGAAACTTTGCTTTTAAATTACGCAAAAGACTTGGGGCTTAGTGTAAATAGCGATGAAGTTATAGCAGAGCTTGTCAAAACTCCTAGTTTTCAGCTTAATGGCAAGTTTGACATAAAGCAATATGAAAACACGCTAAAAGCACTACGCACAAATCCTACTCAGTATGAAAGTGAGCTTAAAGACCAGCTTATTTTGGCTAAGCTTTTTGCTGCTATTTCTTTAAAAGATGATGATGAGAGCAAAAAGCTGCTTGCGGCTACTATGTTTATGAGTGATAAAATCAAGGCAAAAATCATAAATGCCCCTGAGATAAAGCTTAGCGAAATAGAAATAAAAGAAAGCTGGGAAAAAAGCAAAGATTTGTATCTAAGTGAGCAAAAATATGAGCTTAGTTATGCTTTTATAGAACCTAGCAAAGATGAGTTTAGCGAGGCTGAGTTAAGGGCTTTTTATGAAGAAAATCGTGGCGATTATAGAGATGGCGAGGATAAGATAATGGACTATGAGACGGCAAAACCGGCCCTTAGCGGTGACCTTGCTCTAAAAAACTCTAAACGCAGTGCCCTTGAAGAATATGTAAAGATCAAAAAAGGCGAAAAAAGCACAGACCAAAAGCTAGAACTTAGCGCAAGTGATAATAAAGGG
>CALEHZ010000165.1 GCA_937875715.1 uncultured Campylobacter sp.
ATTAACAAATAGAATGAAAATTATTTCACATTATTTTATACTGAAAAATGAGCAAGGATAAGGTTAAAAATTAAAAATTCGGCACCCATTTTTTACCATTATGCCAAGAAATAAAAAGGCAGAATTTTATCTTACACTTAAAAGAGTGTGAATTTAGATTAACGGACAGAGAAAATCTCTATCAAATTTTGCTAAAACTCTTAAGAAAAAATCCCATTAACTTCCATTGAGCCAAATCAAAAAATCAAGCTTTCATAATGCGTTTTATCATCTCCATCATACTTTGAGCGGATTTGAAATTCTCATTTTTGATCTCAAATGCCGGCAGTTCTATGCCATAGGCTTCTTCTATCTCAGAAATCGCCTCTAAAATCTCAAATGAACTAAAAAGCCCATCTTCAATCAAATTTCGCTCGTTTTCATAGTCAATTTGGTCATTAACTCTTTTTAAAACCTCTATTAGTTTTGTCATTTTTCATCCTTTCATATTTAGATTGTAAGTATTTTTAATCTCTCTTGCTAAGCAAAACTCGCCATTTTCATGTAAATAAATACTAGGCAAAGATCGGCTTAAAAAAAGATAATTTGCCTCTGTGCTACTATATGCCCCAGTATTTAAAAAGCACAAAATATCGCCTATTTTAAGCTCTTTTAGTAGAGCATTTCTTACTATTACATCATTTGTGCTACAAATTGGACCACATAGAGTATAGTTTTTTAGCTCGCTCTTAGTGCTAAATTCTAGAATTTTAGGCGTTTTCATTCCCATCATTTGCCCGTAATAATTTAGATGATTCATCCCACCATCTAAAATAGCGTAATTCACGCCAGAGCTAGTCTTAATATCCCCTACTCTGCTAGCATAAAAGCCACACCCTGCTACCAAATACCTGCCAAGCTCCACACAAAGCGGAATTCCTAAGCTTTGGATATCACCCTTAAAAGCGTTTAAATCGCTTTCTTTTTCGCCTTCAAAATACGCCACACCAAGCCCAGCGCCGTATTCAAGCTCTTTAAAATTATATTTGCTTAAAAACTCTTTTAATTTAGCGATGTCAAAACGCCTTTTTTTATCCCTAAAAGTCCCAGCAAAATAATGAAGCCCCGCAATATCAAATCTAGAATTTGCTAAAATTTCAGCAATCTCGCCCTCATCCATACCAAAGTGATTATCGCTACTTAGGCGAAGCAAAAGCCTGGCATTTTTATCCAAGCTTGTAATCATTTCTAGCTGACTCACGCTCTCAATGTTAAAAAGCCTTACGCCATAATCTAGCGCTGATTTTACTCCCTCAAAGCTTTTTAGCACTCCGGTATAAAAAATCTTAGAGCTTGGAATTCCACTAGCCTTACAAATCTCAAACTCGCCCTCACTACATACTTCAATGCGCTCTACAAAAGGCTCTATAATCCCCACTAAAAGCGGATTTGCTTTCATCGCATAGCAAAGTTTAAAAGGAGCAAGAGTGTTTTTAAGGCTACTTAAATGCTCTTTTAAAACATCTATATCAAAAACAAAAGCCGGCGTGCTAAAACTAGAATTTAAGCTAGTTTTTAAACTAGAATTTACAAAATTAAAAGCCGTTTTTTCTATCATCAAAGCCCCTTTAATGCGTTTCTATCTATCTTACCATTTTTATTTATAGGCATATTTTCTACATAAACAAGCCTATTTGGTATCATATAAAAAGGCAGATTTTGCCTTAAAAACTCGCTTAATTCATCCCTTTTATCACTCCCACTAAAATACACACTAAGCCTATCACTCTCAAAAATCGCACACACCATCTCCACGCCATTTAACTTATGCGCCATTTTTTCTATTTCGCTTAGTTCTATTCTATGCCCCATGCGTTTTATTTGGTGGTCTTTACGACCTCTAAATCGCAAAAGAGAGCTCTCATCAAAATATGCCAAATCGCCGGTTTTATAGTATCTTTGCCCCACTTCATTTACGCAAAATGCGCTATTATCACCGCCAAGGTAGCCAAGTGCCACACACACGCCACTTACACAAATCTGCCCTATCACGCCTTTTTCTGTAATAATCTTATCATTTTCATCTATTAAAAAAACATGGCGATTAGCAAAAGCCTTTCCTATAATATCAAGCCCATTTTCAAAGTCATCTTTGCTAAGAGCGTAATAAGTAGCATTACAAGTAATCTCAGTAGGCCCATAAACATTTATAAACTCCGTTTGCCCCAGCTGTGAACGAAGCCTAGCAATGTGCTTTGCTGGCATTATCTCGCCACTATAAATGATTTTTCGTAAATCCAGTTTTTTGTAGCTAAAAGCCCTCATCACGCTTAAAAACACAAGCGCAGAAACAGCCCATATAAGCACCGAACTACCCTCTATAAAATCCATCAAAGCAGTAGCATTTGTAAAATGCTCCCTTGGAATAAGCAAGCACGAAGCACCCAAAAATAGCGTGCTATAAATGTCCTTTACGCTCACATCAAAATCAAACGGTGCCTGATTGCCAATTACATCTTCATCAGTAATTCCAAATGTTTCAGTAAACGCAGGTGAAACTGCTAAGCTTGAAGTTAAGGTTAAGGGAAGCGACGTTGCAGTTGCAGGTTATGAAGGCGGCATCAGCTTTGAAAATGCAGGCAGCAAGATTGCTCTCAGCAAGGTTGCAGGCGGTAATGCTTACGGCTCACAGATGCTCGTAAACAATGCTGATTCTCTCGCATTCTCAACATCAGACGGTCTTAATAAGAAGGCTGAAAACGGTTCAACTGTATTCACCCTTGAATTTAAGGTTGACGCAAACTGTGCAAGCGGCACATACGCTGTTGACTGGGGCAAGGCTATGATTATTGATGAAGACTACGCAAGCCTTCTCAACAATATCAAGCTTACAAACGGCTCTATCACAGTTCACAAAGGTTCAGTTCTTTCAGACGACGAAATTGCTTGGGAAA
>CALEHZ010000166.1 GCA_937875715.1 uncultured Campylobacter sp.
ACCTTGCAAATGTTGAGCTTAGCGACAATGTCACAGAATTAGGCGATTACGCATTCTACCAGTGCGGTGCGATAAGCAGCTTCAAGCTGCCTGCTTCTCTCAGTACTATCGGTGATAACGCTATGGGAAGCTGGTTTTCGATAAAGGATATCGACACCTCTGCAAACAATGCCTTTACATACGAGAACAATATGCTCACGGACAAGGACAAAAAGAGCATTATCCGTGCTTCAATCGATACTGCGGACGAGCTGATAATCCCCGAAGGTACTGAGACGATCTGCTCAGGAGCTTTTTCCGCCTGCGCAAAGCTTACCTCGCTCCATTTCCCAAGCTCATTAAAAACTATCGGCGATGAAGCTTTCAGCTATTGCTCGGCACTGAAAAATATTGATTTTGCCGCACTTGCTAGTGAGTTTGGCACTCCGCTTTATATTTATGATTTTGATAAGGTTAAAGAGCGTTATAACGCGCTAAAATCGCAGTTTGGCGCACATAAATCACTGATTTGCTACGCTGTAAAAGCAAACTCAAATTTAAGCCTTTTAAAACTACTTGCTAGCCTTGGTTCTGGCTTTGATTGCGTTAGTTTAAATGAAGTAAAACGCGCGATTTTAGCAGGGGCAAGTCCTTATAAAATCATCTTTTCAGGTGTTGGCAAAAGCGATGATGAGATAAGAACTGCGCTTGAAATTGGAATTTTAATGCTAAATGTTGAAAGTGGCGCAGAGCTTGATAGAGTGGAGAGTATCGCAAAAAGCCTAAATAAAAAAGCAAATATTTCAATTCGCATAAATCCTGATATTGATGCTAAAACGCACCCTTATATCAGCACCGGACTTAATGAAAATAAATTTGGCGTGATTTTAAGTAGGGCAAAAGAGCTGTATTTAAAAGCCCATAAAAGCGAGTTTTTAGAGCCTGTGGGCTGTCATTTTCACATAGGCTCACAGCTACTTGACATTGCGCCGATTCACGAGGCGGCAAATATAGTAAGCGATTTTGTATCTGAGCTAAAAGCGGCAAACATTGAGCTAAAATTCTTTGATGTAGGCGGTGGGCTTGGAGTGCGGTATAAAGATGAAATAGAGCCTGATTTATACGCTTACGCACAAGGAATTCTAGCAGCACTTAAAGGCAAAGAAATGACTATAATTTGCGAGCCTGGTAGATACATTATAGCAAATGCTGGCGTGCTTTTGGCAAAAGTTTTATACGAAAAAAATAACGGCGCAAAACGCTTTGTAATCACAGATGCTGCGATGAATGATTTGATTCGCCCAAGTTTGTATAGCGCTTATCACGAAATAAGCTTGATTGGTGGCGAAAATAACGAGCTTTGCGATACGCCTTGTGATATTGTGGGGCCAATTTGTGAAAGTGGCGATTTTCTAGCTAGAAATCTAGAATTCCCAGCTTGTAAAAGTGGCGATTTGCTTTTAGTTAAAAGCGCTGGGGCGTATGGATTTAGCATGGCAAGCAATTATAACTCACGCACAAAGGCTGCTGAAATCGCACTTGAAGATGGTAAAACACGCTTAATTCGTGCTAGGGAAAGTTTTGAAGATTTAATTCGCAATGAAAAAGGGCTGTTGTGATTTATTTTGTAGATGTTTTTGGCACGCTTGTAAGTGAGAGCGATAAAAATACGATATATGGTTCAAAAAACCTGATTCGTTACTTTAATAAGCATAATATTCCTTATGTCGTGGTCTCAAATAACACAAAAATCAAAAGCGAAGATTTTTTAGAAAATTTAAAACAAAAAGGACTTGAAATTCGCAGTGATGCGTATTTGGATCCATTTTGTGTATTAGATAAAGTCTGTCCAAAAGGCGCTGTGGCGATGTTTGGCTCAGAGGCTTTTATAAATACTATGACAAAAATGGGCTACACGCAGGATTTAAGCAAGCCAAAAGCTGTAATAATCGCTAGTTATGATAATTTTAGCTTTGAGGATTTTGCTAAGATTATAGAGCTTGTAAATAGCGGCGCACAACTTATTGCCATGCACGCAGGTAATACTTATAAAAAAAATGGCAAAATTTATCCAGGCGTGGGCGCAGTCGTTAAAATGCTAGAAAATTCAACCGGCAAAGTAGCAAAGGTGCTTGGCAAACCTAGCAGACTTTTTTACAAAATCGCTTATGAAAAGGCTACAAGACAATTTGGTTCTAATTTGTATTTGGAACGCACAGCTTTGATGGACACTGGCAAAAGTGCGCACGATCTTTATATAGATTATAATGAAGTGAATTTTATAAGTGATGATGCCAATGGTGATTTAGAAAATGCAAAAGCACTTGGAATGAAAACGATTTTAGTGCTTAGCGGCAAAACTCAAAGTTTAGAAAATTCAGGGCTTAAAAAAGGTGTAATAAATCAAGTATTTAATCATGTGGGCGCATTTTTAGAAAACATTGAAAATGAGGATATGGAATAAATGAGTTTAGATGATTTAAGAAAGCAAATTGATACTATCGATGATGAAATAGCCACGCTTTTGGCAAAACGCATGGATATTGTAGAAAAAATCGGTCATTTAAAAAGCCAAAATAATAGCGCAGTTTATCGCCCTGAGCGTGAAAAGGCGATAATTTCTAGGATTAGCCAAAAGTTAAAAAATTCAAAATTAAATAAAAAGGATATTGAGGCGATTTTTAGCGAGGTTTTTTGTATTTCTCGCTTGCTTGAAGGCAACTCAAAGATCGCATTTTTGGGGCCAATTGGCACTTATACTTATGAAGCAGCTCTGTCTAGATTTGGCAAAAGCAGCTCTTTTACGCCCTTAAATACGATTGATTTGGTTTTTAAAGAAGTAAGCACAAATAGAGCAAAATTTGGCGTGGTGCCTATAGAAAATAACACGCAAGGTGCCGTAGGTGCTAGTTTTGATGCTTTGGAAAAATATAAAAATATTAAAATTATAGGCGAAATTTATCTTGATATAAATCACGCACTTTGCGGAGTTTGTGGCAATTTAAAAGATATCAAAAGAATTTATTCGCATAGCCAAGCTTATGGTCAGTGCAGGGAATTTCTGTGCTCACACGGACTTGATGAGGTGCAATTTATAGAAACTGACTCAACTAGCAAGGGTGCAATGCTAGCTAAAAATGATGAATTTTCTGCTACAATTTGTTCAAAAACTGCTGCAAAACTAAGTGCTTTACCCATAATCAAAGAAAATATACAAGATGTTTTGGGCAATCGCACGAGATTTTTTGTAATCAGCCTTAATGAAGTAGCAGCTAGCGGGGATGATAAAACCAGCATTTTAGCGATCACGCTTGATAGACCTGGTGCGCTTTTTGAGCTGCTTGGCGTTTTTAAAGAACATGGAATAAATATTACGCATTTGGAGAGCAGACCTGTTAAAAGGGGCAATTTTGAAAGTTTGTTTTATTTGGATTTTGTAGGGCACAAAGATAATGAAATAGTCGCAATTGCACTAGAAAAAATAAAAAATTTGGGCATAGGAATAAGAGTTTTGGGCAGCTACGCTAGAAGCGAATAAGCTGAATTTTTTAAAAAATTCAGCTTGAATTTTTTGAATTTTATAAAATTCAAAATAAGGGGGAAAAATGATATTTAATGAAGTTGTAAAAAATCTGGCTAATTATGAACCTGGAAAGCCAATAGAGCTAATAGCTAGAGAATTTGGCATTAAAAAAGATGAAATTATAAAACTTGCTAGTAATGAAAATCCCTTTGGATGCTCAAAGCTAGCACTAGAGGCGATTAGCGCGAGCAAGCCTGAGCTATATCCTGATGATAGCTTTCATGAGTTAAAGCATGATTTGGCTAGCTTTTATGGGCTTGAGAGCGAGAATTTTATAATTGGTGCTGGCAGCGACCAGATTTTAGAGTTTGCAATTCATGCGATTTGTAATAAAAATCGTGGTATTTTAAGCGCAGGTGTGACCTTTGCTATGTATGAAATATACGCAAAATTTACATCTGCACCTGTGTTTAAAACAAAAACAGACGAGCATCATTTAGGCGAGTTTTTAGAAGTTTATAAAGAGCATAAGGATGAAATTGGCATTGTGATTTTGTGCCTGCCAAATAATCCACTTGGTGAATGTGCTGATTATAGCGAAGTTAAGAAATTTTTAGAGCAAATTGATGATGATACATTAGTTTTGCTTGATTGTGCTTATATGGAGTTTGCAGCCTTTAAAGATGCTAAAAAATACATTGATCCGGCTAAAATTTTAAATGATTTTTCAAATGTGCTGGTTTTGCGAACTTTTTCAAAGGCTTATGGACTTGGCGGAATGCGTGTAGGATACGGCATTGGCACGCCTGAGCTGATTTCTACTTTACACAAAATGCGCCCACCATTTAATGTAAGCACGCCAAGCATACAAGCAGCCACAGCTGCGCTAAAAGATAAAGAATTTGTTGAAAATTCGCTAAAAAATAACTTAGAACAAATGAGCGAATATGAAAATTTTGCTAGAAAAAATTCTATAAAATTCATCGATAGTTATACGAATTTTATAACTTTTTTCTTAGATGATGAGAAAAACTCTACGACTTTGACGCAGAATTTATTAAAAAAGGGTATAATTTTGCGAAATTTAAAAAGCTATAATCTAAATGCGATTCGCATTACAATAGGCACAAAAGCACAAAATATTCGTGTTTTAGCAGAATTAGAAAAAGAATTAAATTAAAAAATATAAATTATAGGGCATAGGTTTATGGTAAATTTTAAAGAATTTTTTGAACAAATTTCAAGAGTTTTTTTAAATCTTACAAAAAAGCAAAAAATTGTTGTTGTATCAAGCGTTGCTATAGTAATTGCTTTTATCGTCTTTTTGGCGCTTTTTATGCGAGGTGGAAGCAATCCACAAAATGAATTTGCTGGCTATGGCGTGCTTTTTCGCAATCTTGATCCTACTATTAGCTCTCAAGTCATAACTCAGCTTGAAAGCGACGGCGTAAGGTATAAACTAGCTGATGAGGGCACGATTTTAGTGCCAACCGAAGATGTTTACCGTGAGCGTATAGCAGTAGCGAGCATCACTTCGCTTCAATCAGGTGGTGGCAAAGTAGGCTTTGAGCTATTTGATAATAAAGAATTTGGCGCTACTGAAGATGAACAAAGAGTAAAATTTCAAAGAGCTATTCAAGGCGAGCTTGGAAAAACAATTGAGAGTTTAGAGCCAATTGAGCGAGCTGTAGTTTATATAGCATTTCCAAAAGAAAGCGTTTTTACCGAGCGTCAAACGATGCCAACTGCAAGTGTGGTTGTAAAGCTAAAAGCAAACTCTACTTTAAGCACTGCTCAAATCGATGGAATTAAGCGTATTGTAGCAGGCTCAGTGGCAAATCTAACTACTGAAAATGTAAAAATCGTAACTCAAGATGGAGTAGCAATTGGTGAAGATAGTGTGGCTTTACAAAACGAGCAAGAGGCTGCTAAAATCAAGGCTCAAGTTCGCTACAAGCATGATTTTGAAAGTAGATATGAAAATAAAATAATTGATATGATAGCTAGCTTTACAGGCAGCAAGGAAAAAGTCTCAGCTAAGGTTAGCATAGAGTTTGATTTTAGTCAAACTGATAAAGAACAAGAAATTTTTGATCCAAACAATGTAATTCGCTCAGAGCAAAACATCGAAGAGCATAAAGTTGGCCGCGATAAACCTGAAATTGGCGGCGTTCCAGGCGCTGTTAGTAATATAGGTCCTGTTCAAGGCATAGAAGAAAACAAGCCAAGCGAGCAGTATGACAAAACGGTAGCAAATACAAATTATGAGGTCTCAAAACAAATCATTAAAACAAAGCCAGAGTTTGCTACGATTCGCCGTGTAACTGCAGCTGTGGTGGTAGATGGACGCTATGACTATGTGCGTGATGCTGATGGCAATCCTACAAATAAAGTAGCTTATATTCCACTAGAACAAACTGAAATGGATGCAATCACAAATCTAGTAAAACAAGCTGTAGGATATGATCCAAAACGTGGGGATGAAGTAACTGTAAGTAATATTGAATTTCGTCCAAATAATATTTCAGCCCCGCTTACGAAGTTTGAGAATTTTATGGAAAAATACATAAAGCCTATGTTGCCAGCTGCTAAATATCTACTGGCTTTGCTTGTGCTATTTGTGCTATACAAGAAAGTTATTGTGCCATTTATGAACAAAATGCTTATGGATCTAAGACCAGAAGAAGAAAGTTTGCTAGATTCTGATCTAAATGTAGAAGAAGAGGCAGAAGATACGCTAGAGCGCTTTAAAGCTGCGAAAAAAAGAGCAGAAGATGAGCTTGGAATTAGTGATGACTTTAACGAAGAGGATTTAAAATACGATGTTTTACTTGAAAAAATGAAAGGCATCGTAAGCGAAAAAGGCGAAGAAGTAGCAAGTCTGCTTCAAAGCATGGTTAAAAATGATTCTAGCTTTGCTAGTGCTAAGGATTTATAATGGCAAAACTTAGTGAAGATCAAAAAATGGTATATGATGATCTCTCAATGCCTGAGAAGATCGCAATTTTAATAATTCAGCTTGGAGAAGACGCAGCAGCCCTGCTTTTTTCTCATATGGATTCAGAAGTAGTTATGGAAATTTCACGCCACATAGCAACTGCAAAGACAATTGATAAGGCAGTAGCGGCTGCTGTGCTAGAAGAATTTTATGCACTAACGCAGTCAAATCAACACATAAAATCAGGCGGTTTAGAATACGCAAGAGAAATTTTATACAAAACCTTTGGTCCAGATGAAGCTCAAAAAATCTTTGATAAACTTCAAAAATCAATGGAAACTACGCGTTCTTTTGGCTTTTTACAAAATGTAAAACCGCAGCAGTTAGCTGACTTTATCGTAAAAGAGCACCCGCAAACAATTGCCCTAATCGTAGCTCACATGGACGCTACATCTGCTGCTGAGACTTTATTTTATTTTCCAGATGATATTAGAGGTGAGGTGGTGCTGCGTATGGCAAATCTAAGTGATATTAGCCCAAGTGTGATCAAACGTGTCTCAACCGTGCTTGAGAGTAAACTTCAAAGCCTTACAAGCTATAAGGTTGAAATTGGTGGTCCAAGAGCTGTGGCTGAGGTGCTTAACAGACTTGGACAAAATGCTAGCAAAAGCACTGTTGAATTCTTGGAAAATGCAAATCCTACTTTGGCAGCAAATATCAAAGAAATGATGTTTACATTTGAAGATATCAATACCCTAAGCAAAGAAGCAATCCGCGAAGTGCTAAAAGTAGTAGATAAACGCGATCTAATGATAGGACTAAAAGGCGGCAGCGAGGCACTAAAAGAAAAATTCCTAAGCAACATGAGCCAGCGTGCTGCCGAGGCTTTCTTAGAAGAGCTAGGATATTTGGGCGCTGTGAGGGTAAAAGAAGTAGAAGAAGCCCAAAGAAAAGTAGTAGAAGCAGTCCAAAAACTAGCAGAAACTGGCATAATCCAGCTAGGTGGCAATGACGAAATGATAGAGTAAGACAATGACAAGCAATGTAATAGACGCAAATAACGAAAAACACACAATCCAGCCATATCGCTTTAAAATCCTACG
>CALEHZ010000167.1 GCA_937875715.1 uncultured Campylobacter sp.
AATATTGATTTTTACAGCCTGAGATACAATTTGAATATTCCTCAGCTTTTTCATCGGCGGTTTTTTTGTCTATATTATCGCCAAAGCTCATGCTATAAAATGCTACAAGCAGCACTAAAACGATTTTTTTCATTTTTTCTCCTTTGTTATTTACTGACCATTTTTACATTTTCTTTCTGCTTCATACACTTCTAGATCGCATTTTGAATATCGGTCTCTTAGAGGCAGGTCTTTGTATCTTTGATGACACTGATCTTCTACCGATTTTTTGCGTAGATCACATTCAAACGAATGCAAAGCCGCACCTAGAAGCACTTCGCACACATTTGCAGCGAATTTTTGCGTACATTTTTGAAAAAAGCTCTCTTTGATTATAGAATCTGCTGCATTAAGGCTTGTTGCACAAAGTGCTATAAGCACGATCAAAACGATTTTTTTCATCTTTTCTCCTTTAATTTAGGTTTTATTTGCATATCGGCTATTTTTTGAATTTTTTGAAAAATTCAGAAAATTCAGAAAAAGCGAGACAAATTCAGAAAATTCAAAAAATTCAGAGATTGCCCAGTCAAGCTGGGCAATGACAGAAAATTCAGAAAAAGCGAGACAAATTCAGAAAATTCAGAAAATTCAAAACCTGAATTTTATAAATCTATGAAAACTCATTAAACTTTAAATTAAGTCCAGTTTTTGATAAAAGCTCTGTTTGCTTGGCTTTTAGATGATTTACCATTGAGATTTGACCTTTTTTATCTACTACCATTGTAGCGGCGTTTGTCTCATCATAAGGCGCCCATGTAAAGCCCTCGATGCTAGGATTTCCATTTCTAGCAAAGTTCGTCCACATAGTTACGATTTTTTTGGCTAGGACTTTATCTACCGTGCCTACATAATCGACCTTTAAATCTAGATTATAAAATACATAATTTAGCTCGCTAGCGTGCGCTGCGCCTATCCAGTCGTTTGCATCGCTTTCTTTGGAAAAATAATACATATAAGCCTTGCCACCGCCTTTAATATGCGCTTTTGCTTGTTCTATTGAAGGCAGTCTAAATGCTAAATCATTCATTATTTCCACCGCACCATACAATTCTTTATATTCTTTATATTCATCGCTTAATTCATTTTCTACCACTTTAAAATACTCATCAAAATATTTTAAATTTTCTGGTTTTACTAAGTTTTTGTAATTTTCTTTTTTCTTTAAAGTGATTGCTTTGTAGGTTTCATGTGCTACTTTTTTATCAGGCTCTCTTTCATTGATGGCAAAAGCCCAGTATCTCCACTCATCAGCTGTCGTGCCTATCATCAAATCAATATCCTTGCTAACACCTTCTTCAAGTGCTTTATATGGATCAGCTGGGACGATTGATGCTCCACCACGAAGCGGAAAGCCTTGTAAAGTCTCAATTAAAGATAAGCCCTCAGCACCGGTTTTTAAGCTTTCTTGCTGCCAAGCTTTTTTGATTTCATCACCGCTTAGAGCTAGTAAATCATCCATGTTTTTAGCCCCAGTTACACGCATTATCTCGCCGATTTGATCTAGTTTTTCATATGCTTTGGCATCAAAGGTTAGATTTAGCGCACCAGATTGTGCTATTACTCTTTTAAATAGCCCTTTTGCTTCTTTGCTAGCCAGTAGGCAGCTAACAGAGCCACCACCTGCGCTCTCGCCAAAAATAGTGATATTTTCAGGATCTCCGCCAAATTTAGCGATATTTTTCTTAACCCACTTTAAAGCAGCTATATCATCAAGCAGTCCAAGACAACCTGCTTTTGCGTATTTCTCGCTGTATCCTGGCACACGGCTAAGATCAGCAAAGCCAAGAGTATTTAGCCTATAATCATTAGTAACTACGATAATATCAGGATTTTCTTTTACGATAAACTGTCCATCATACACAGGCGATGAGGTGCCTTCCCAGCCGTAGCTGCCGCCATGGATGTAAAACATCACAGGGCGATTCTTGCCTTTTAAATCACTAGTCCAAATATTTAGATTTAAGCAGTCTTCGCTAGATTTAACGCCCTTTTTTTGCTCTTCAAGCGAGAGATTTTGAAGCGAATAAGGTCCAAAATCCTTTGCTTCAAACTTTTTATCGCTAGGCTCAAGCTCCACAGGCGGCAGCCATCTTAGCTTGCCCACTGGCGCTTTGGCAAAGGGGATTCCTTTAAAAGAAATTACGCCAGTTTTGTTCTCTTTAAATCCTACAAACTCACCATTTACGCACTTTACGCTAAACTCATCTGCCCCAAAAGCCATGCTAGGCATCGCAAGCGCCACAGCTGCTACGCTTGAGAGCGCCAAAAAATCTCGTCTTTTCATATTTTTTCCTTTTTATAAAATTCACTTTTTATAAAATTCACTTTTCATAAAATTCATTTTTCATAAAATTCACTTTGCCAAATATGCGCAAATTATGGCTAGTTCATAAAAAGGCTTAG
>CALEHZ010000168.1 GCA_937875715.1 uncultured Campylobacter sp.
CACGCTAACTGGCAAGGGTCTATCTTGGGGCGGCTCGCTAGCACGCACAGAAGCTACTGGATACGGACTTGTTTATTTTGCAAACGAAATGCTAAAAAAGGCTGGCAAAGGCTTAGAAGGGCTTAAATGCGCAGTCAGCGGCGCTGGCAATGTGGCTATTTACACCTGCGAAAAGCTCTATCACTTCGGCGCCAAACCAGTAACAGTAAGCGACTCAACTGGCTACATCTACGATGAAAACGGCATCGATGTGGCTTTGCTAAAACAAATTAAAGAAGTAGAGCGCTTAGGGCTTGAGCACTACGCTGCTAGAAGAGATGCAAAATTCACACCTGTAAAAGAGTATAAACCAGGCAGAAATGGCGTTTGGGACGCTGTTTGCGATGCTGCTTTTCCGTGCGCTACACAAAATGAGGTTAATTTAGAAGATATAAAAACGCTGTATTCAAACGGCTGCCGTCTTTTAGCAGAGGGCGCAAATATGCCTAGCACGCTTGAAGCGATGGAATTTATGGGGAATAAAGAAGATTTTCTTTATGGTCCTGCTAAGGCTGCAAATGCTGGCGGCGTGGCTACTAGCGGGCTTGAAATGGCGCAAAATGCAGCTATGAATCCATGGACTTTTGAAAAGGTGGATAAAAAGCTTCAAGGCATTATGGAGCAAATTTTTGAGATTAGCTATGAGACTTCGGTTGAGTTTGGCAGGCCTGGCGATTTAGTTCTTGGCGGCAACATCGCAGGATTTAGAAAAGTAGCCGATGCGATGATCGATCAAGGATATTAAAATTTTTAACTTTTGAATTTTATGAAAAGCTTTGAATTTTATAAAATTTAGGGCTTTTTATAAAATTCAGTCTAGTTTTTTACTTCCTCTTACTCCGTCCCTTTGGATGAATTTTTTAAAAAATTCAGTTTTAAAAATTTAGTTTTTGTAAAAATTCAGCTTGAATTTTTTGTTTTATTAACTGCAGCGAGTTTGAATTTTTTAAAATCCATAAAATTCAGGCTTGAATTTTCTATTTCCTCTAGCTGGGTGAATTTTTTGGTTTGCCACGATTTTTTGCTACGCAAAAAATCTCGCAATGACGGACGAAGGCAATAACAAATTGAATTTTATAAAATTGTCTTAAAACAAACAAGTTTGTAATATTTTGGCATTTATTTGAAAGTGCTTGTTTGCGTATTTTCTTAGTTCGCTTGCTATTTTGTTTCGATTTGGCGGCACTAAAAGCAGTATTTGTTTTTGTGGAAATTTTTCTTTTATTTTGATTATGGTGGAGACAAAATCAGTATCTGCTGTTAGTAAAACTGCTTTATCAAATTTGTTTTCATAAGCATCGCTAAGGATGGTTATAGCGATGTTTATGTCGCTTTGCTTTTCTTCGTAGCTTATGTAGTTTGCAAGGCAGTTTTTACATTTTTTAAAGAATCGTTGTTTTGAATTTTCTGAAGTTTTTTAGAATTTTGAATTTTTTAGAAGATTTTAGGGGGCTTTGCCCCCTAAAACCCAGCTATGCTAAGGAAACTTCATTCGATTACTGTAGTAATCTCATTACGTTTTGTTGAA
>CALEHZ010000169.1 GCA_937875715.1 uncultured Campylobacter sp.
AAATGTGCCTCTTGTGGTGCCTGAGTGTAACCCAGGCGATGTAGCGCTTTGGAAAAACACTGGAATAATCGCAAATCCAAACTGCTCAACAATCCAAATGGTTCAGCTTTTAAAGCCTTTAAATGACGCTTTTGGCATACGCCGTGTGGATGTGGCTACCTACCAAGCAGCAAGTGGCGCTGGCAAAGAGGGCATGGAAGAGCTTGTAACGCAAATGCAAAAGTTCTTTGAGTTTAAGCTTGATGAGTGCGAACCAAAGGTATTTGCGCACCGCCTTGCGCTTAATGTAATTCCACACATTGATGTATTTTTGGATAATGACTACACAAAAGAAGAGATGAAAATGGTAAATGAAACGCAAAAAATTCTTCACAAAAATATTGAAGTTTCGGCAACTTGCGTTCGTGTGCCAGTGCTTCGCTCTCATAGCGAGGCGATTACAATTCACTTTGAGCGTGAGGTAGATGCGCAGGCAGCAAAAGAAGTGTTAAGCAAAGCCCCAAGCGTCGTTGTAGTGGATAATCCAAGCCAAAAGCTATATCCAATGCCAAGCATTTCAAGCGATACAAATGAAACTTATGTAGGTCGCATAAGAAGTGATAATTTTGATAAGAGAATTTTACACATTTGGTGCTGTGCTGACCAAATCCGCGTAGGAGCTGCTACAAACGCGGTGAGAATAGCACAAATCTGGGCACAAGATAATTAAGAATTTTTAATTTTATATGTTAGAATTCTAGAATTCTACTTTAAAAGGACTTAGATGATTTTTATTGATGCATGTTTAGGCAAGGAGACTAAATACACGCCGATTTGGATGATGCGCCAGGCTGGGCGGTATTTGCCTGAGTATAGAGAGCTTCGCGCTACTACAAAAAACTTCATCCAGTTTTGCCGTGATAGCAAAAAAGCTGCTATTGCGACACTCCAACCAATTACTAGATTAGATGTGGATGCGGCGATTATTTTTAGCGATATTTTGGTTGTGCCGCTTGAAATGGGTATGGATTTAGAGTTTAAGGCTGGTGAAGGTCCTGTTTTTGCTAAGCCTATTACTAGCATTGCCGACCTTGATAAGCTAAATCCACAAAAAGCCGTGAGCAAACTAAGCTATGTTTATGATGCTTTGAAAATCACAAGAGAGAACTTAGCAGATGATAAAGCGCTAATTGGCTTTTGTGGAGCGCCTTGGACGCTGGCTACTTATATGATTGAAGGGCGTGGGTCAAAAACCTATGAAAAAAGCAAAAAAATGCTTTATAGCAATCCACAATTACTTCATAGCATTCTTCGTAAAGTAACTTCTGTGCTAAAAGAGTATGTTTGCGAACAAATAAACGCTGGCGCAAATGCTATTCAAATCTTTGATAGCTGGGCTGGGGCTTTGGAAAAAAGCGCTTATTTAGAATTTGCTTGGAGCTATATAAAAGAAATCTGTGATTATGTAAAGCAAAAGCATCCAAATATTCCAATAATCGTATTTCCAAAAGGAATTGGCGGATTTATTTCTAGTCTTGATGGCAATTTTGATGTGCTTGGTGTGGGCTGGGAAAACGACCTTGTAGCCCTAAAAAATTCACTTGGCGCAAAATATGTATTACAGGGCAATCTAGAACCTGCAAGACTATTTAATAAAACTAGCATTGAAGAAGGCGTGGATGAAATTCTAGCTATCATGGGTGGTAAAAGGCATATTTTCAACCTTGGTCACGGCATCACACCAGATGTAAGCGTAGAAAACGCAAAGTATCTAATAGACTATGTTAGAGAGAATTCTGCTAAGATTATAGCAAAAGGCAAAAAGTGAGCATAATCTTTGGGCCTGTGGCATCTCGCCGTTTTGGCAGTTCTCTTGGCATTGATTTAAGCCCAAATGCTAAATGCTGTAATTTTGACTGCCTTTACTGCGAATTAGCAAAGACAAAGGCAGTAAATACTATCACAAATCCACCAAGCGTAGATGAAGTAATAAGTGAGCTAAAAACGGCTATTTCATCTTTTGGAGCTACTGATACACTTACTCTTACGGCAAATGGCGAACCTACGCTTTATCCACATTTAAAAGAGCTAATTGCTGAAATCAACAAGCTTAAAACCACACAAAAGACGCTAATTTTAAGCAATGGCTCAGGGGCGATGAATGAGAGAATTCTAGATTCTTTAAAAGAGCTTGATATTGTAAAATTCAGCCTTGATAGCGTCATAGCAAAGACTTTTCGCAAAATTGATAGAAGCTTAGAAAACATTGATTTAAAAGTGCTTGTGGCAAATATGGCTGCTTTTAAAAAGAGTTTTAAGGGCGAACTTGTTATGGAAAGCCTGATTTTAGAAGGCATAAATGACAGCGAGGACGAGCTAAAAGCGCTAAATATTGCTTTTAATGAGATAAAGCCTGATAGAGTGGATATTTCAACGCTTGATCGCCCACCAGCGCATGAGAGTGCCAAGGCTATTAGCGAAGAAAAATTGCGATATTTGGCTAGTTTTATCACCTCAGCACCTGTATTTGTCGCCACTAGAAACTTGCGTTTAGAGCCAAAAAATTTAAGCAAAGATGAGATTTTAAAGCTTCTAGCGCTTCGCCCACAAAGCAAAAATGATGTAGAGCTTGGATTTAGCGATATTTCAAAGCAAAATCTAAAAGAGCTAATCAAACAAAATAAAGTAAAAACCGAGCTTTGTGCCAATTTAGAATTTTATAAAATTCACAATTAAAATAATTTATGCGCTTTAAAATTGCTATTTTTTGCCCAAGCTTCTTTTGGCAAATTTATTAAAAATTTCTTAAAAATTAAAAGTAATTTTCTCTTTTGATTAAAATTTATTTTAAAATATTATACAATTATATAAAAAAGAGGAAATTAGTATGAAAAAAAGAATTCTAATCTTAGGTGGCGGATACGCTGGGCTTGCGTGCGCGGTGAAGCTTGAAAGCATCTTAGGCGCTGACAAAGCTGATGTAACGCTCATCTCAAAGCACGATTATCACTATCAAAGCACACTTTTACACCGCGTAGCACTTGGCACTTATAGTTCTAGAAAAGCGAGAATTTTTTACCGCAAAATTCTAGCAAAAACTGCTTTTATCAAAGATACAATCACAAAAATAGATGTTAGCAAAAATCAAGTTCATGGGAATTTGGGCTGTTATGAATATGATTATTTGGTAATTGCGCTTGGTTTTGAGCCAAATTTTATGGGAATTAAAGGCGCAAGAGAACATACTTTTAGCCTAGCTAGTGTAAATCTAGCTACAAAATTACGCCATCATTTAGAGTGTAAATTTAAAGATTTTGACGCTAGTAAGGACATAAACGACCTTAGTTTTGCTGTGGTTGGCAGTGGATTTACAGGCGTGGAGTTTGCTGCTGAACTAGCAGATAGAACAAAAGAGCTTTGCGAGATTTGTGGAATAGATGAAAGACTTGTAAAAATTCAACTTATTTCACGAAGTAAGCAGATTTTGCCGATGTTTAATGAAAAACTTAGCCAAAAAGCTAGACAAAAGCTAGAAACAAAAGGCATTTGTGTAATTCAAGGCTCGTTAATAGAAGCCCAAAATGATGGAATAATCATCAAAACAGAAAATGGTGAGCAAAAAATTCTAGCTAATACCACGCTTTTAAGCGCAGGTGTGAAGGGCTCATCGGTGATAAATGCTTCTGGAATTGTTAGTAAAAACGATAGAGTCGCAGTTGATGAGTATCTAAAAATGCCAGGATATGAAAATGTCTTTGTGCTAGGTGATAGCGCAGTCGCTAGCGAGCGAGACCTTATCCATGCGCCAACAGCGCAATTAGCCTCTCAAATGGGCGAAAACTGCGCCAAAAATCTTGCTTTGCTACTTAATGGCAAGGCGCTTAAAAAATTCAAGTTTTTTCATAAAGGAACGGTTTGTTCTATCGGGCACACTGATGCTGTGGGCTTTGCTTTTGGCGTTAGTATCGCAGGAGAAATCGCAGCATTCCTAAAAAATTTCATAGAAAATAAATGGTTATTTTTCATCGGCGGAATTGTTATGGTTATCAAAAAAGGGCAATTTAGATTTCGCAGCAGCGACTAAATAAATGTTCAAACCGAGCCTTTGAATTTTATGAATTTTATAAAATTCAGGCGCTGAATTTTATGAATTTTATGAATTTTATAAAATTCAGGCGCTAAATTTTATGAATTTTATGAAAAATCATAAAATTCAAAGTAAAAAAGCTATAATTTTAAGATTTCAAAATAAAGGGGCAAAAATGCTAGCAGAGTTTAAACACAGCAATCTTAATCTAGCGCAAATTTACACATTAAATTCTTACAAAGAACTAAACGGCAAAGGGCTTGTAGAGCTTAATTACACGGCTGATTATAAAGTAGATGAATTTATCAAAAAACTTAGCGAACAAAATATCACTTATGGCGATGATGTAAGAGATCTAATAAAAAGCGTAGTGGCGCCAAACGCTCATTTAGCCATACCTGAAAGGCTCTCAAATGACAACGCAGGCTGCAGCTCTGTAATAGCGCAAGATAATGAGAGCGGTACGTGGCTTTTGGGGAGAAACTATGATTTGGATATAAACGCAAACGGCACAACTGCTGTGGTTCACACCGCACCACAAAAC
>CALEHZ010000170.1 GCA_937875715.1 uncultured Campylobacter sp.
TTTTAGCCTTTCATTATCCAGCCAACAAATCGCCCTGTGATTTTATCTCTGCGATACGAAAAATATTTATTATCACAATGCGTACAAATATCGCTTATTTCGTAGTTTTTTATTTTAAGTGCGTTTATTTCATCATTTAGAGCCTTTGAAATATCAAAAAAGCCCTTATTTTTGTATTTGTTAAACTCACCAAGGTCTAGTTCGCCCACTTCGTAGCAAGCACCTTGTATGTGCGGCCCCACGATGATTTTAAGGTCATTTGGAGCTGATTTCATCGCTTTTATAGTTTTAGTTAGAATTCTCTCGCACAGACCAGCACGACCTGCGTGAATAGCGGCTATTACGCCGTTTTGTGCGTCACAGACCAAAATAGGCGCACAATCAGCCACCATCACACAAAGTCCCACGCCACTAAGCTTAGTAAAAATCGCATCGCATTTTGGCGGGAATTCTAGAAATTCACTTAAATTCTCGCTCGTAATTTCGCAAATTTCACACCCATGAATTTGCTCCATAAAAACAAGAGAATTTGCGCCTATTTCATCTTTTAAAAGCTCTCTATTTTGCGTTACAGCACTTTTATCATCGCCAGTGTGAAAGCCAAGATTAAGGCTAGAAAATTCACCCTTGCTCGTGCCACCAAAACGAGTGCTAAATCCGTATTTAAAAGAGTTTAGCATAAAACTCACACTCTTCCCAAGTTAAATTTTCATTTGAATTTTGCTTTGAATTTTCTGAAAATTGTAAAATTCTAGCTGCGTAGCGTGCCAATAAATCGCTCTCAATATGAAGTCTTCGCCCAAGCGCAAAACTCTCAAATAATGTATCTTTCAAGGTTAGCGGTATAATGCTAAGGCGCATAATATCACCTTTAATCTCACTAATCGTAAGGCTAACGCCCTCGACTGCCACGCTGCCTTTATGAGCGATAAAAGGCAAAATGTGCTTAGGCAAACGCACGAAATAATCAACTCCGCTAGATTTTTTTTCTATTTTTTCTAGCACTCCAAGAGAGTCTATGTGCCCTTGAACCAAATGCCCATGAATGCTTTCACCTAGGCGCATTGCTGGTTCTAAATGAACAAGAGAATTCACGCTAAAATTTTCAAGTGCCAAAACACTAGCACTCTCAGTGCTAAGCTCCACGCAAAAGCCCTTGCTATCATACTTTACCACGCTTAGACAAGCACCATTTACCGCCACACTATCGCCTAAATCCACTTTGATATTTGAAGCGATTTGTAGCTTTTTACCATCATTTGCGACAATTTTTCCAAAATCTTTGATTAAACCATTAAACATGGTGAAATTATAGTAAAATTTCTGCTAAAATAAGCAATTTTAAAAATATATTTTAGAATTCCAAAAAATAGTATAAATATTTAAAGCAATTCTAGCATCGTGCGCTAGATGTGGTAAAACTGAGAAAAAACGAGCGAAGGCGCACTTTGGCGTGCGTCGAGCGAAGTTTTTTTGAAGTTTTGCCGCAGATGGCGTGCGAGGCGAATTGTCAAAAGGTATAAGAAAATGAATTATGATGTAATTGTTATCGGTGGTGGTCACGCCGGCATAGAGGCCGCTCACTCGTGTGCTAAAATGGGCGTAAAAACGCTACTAATCACCACTCTTTGTGAACAAATCGGCGCTGCTAGCTGTAATCCAGCAATCGGTGGTCTAGCAAAAGGGCATTTGGTAAAAGAACTTGATGCAATCGGCGGTGTGATGGGCTTAGCTACTGACACGGCTGGATTACAATTTAGAATTCTCAATGAGAGCAAAGGCGCTGCTGTGCGTGGCAGCCGTGCTCAAATAGACATGGATGCGTATCGTATCTACATGCGAAATCTGCTTTTAAACACAAAAAATCTAGATATCACACAAGAAATCGCCACTAAAATTTTAAGCGCTAATGGCGAAGTAAAAGGCGTAAAAACCAGCATCGGCAATGAATACAGCGCAAAAAAGGTGATTATTACAACTGGCACATTTTTAAAAGGCGTGATTCATGTAGGAGAAAACACTCAAAGCGCAGGTCGTGTGGGCGAACTAGCTAGTTTAAACCTAAGCGATAGCCTAAGGGCGCACGGCATAGAACTAGGGCGCCTAAAAACCGGCACTTGCCCGCGAGTGGCAGGAACTAGCATAGATTTTAGCGTTTTAGAGTGCCAAGGTGGGGATGAAAAGCCAAGCCCTTTTAGCTTTCGCACGGATAAAAGTAGCTTTGCGCCAAATCAGCTGCCTTGCTATGTGGCATACACAAACGAGCAAACACACGAGATTATTCGCTCAAACTTTCATAGAGCGCCGATGTTTACAGGGCAGATTTCTAGCACGGGACCACGCTACTGCCCTAGCATTGAGACAAAGATTTATGAATTTTCTGAGCGTTCTCGTCATCATGTATTTATCGAGCCACAGACTAGGGATGCTAGCGAATACTATCTAAACGGCCTTTCAACTAGCTTGCCTTATGATGTTCAAGTTTCTATGCTACGCTCAATCAAAGGGCTAGAAAATGCTAAAATCACTCGCCCAGGATATGCTGTGGAGTATGATTTTGCCCAGCCTACGCAGCTTTTTCACACACTTGAAACAAAGGCTTTAAAAGGGCTTTATCTAGCTGGGCAAATTAACGGCACCACAGGCTACGAAGAAGCCGCCGCACAAGGGCTAATGGCAGGAATTAACGCAGTTTTAGCGCTTCGTGGAAATGAGCCTTTTGTTTTAGGCAGAGATGAGGCATATATCGGCGTTTTGATTGACGATCTCGTTACAAAGGGCACGAACGAGCCTTATAGAATGTTTACTAGTAGGGCGGAGTTTCGCCTGCTTTTGCGTGAGAGTAATGCGCATTTGCGCCTTAGTGAGTATGGATTTAATTTTGGGCTTATTGATGAAAGCCAGATTTTAAAGGTTAGGGCATTAAAAAGTGATTTAGAGCGTGGGATGAACTACCTTGTAAATACCATTGTAACGCCAAATAAAGCAGTTTTGGCAATGTTAGAAAATTTAGGCGAAGAAAAAATAAACGCAAATTGTGCTTTACAAAAAATCGTCGCTAGAAAGAGCTTTGACACACCTAAACTTCGTGCTTTAAACGAGATTTTTGCTGAGTTAGCAGATGAGAGCATTGATGAGATTTTAACTCAGGCAAAATACTATAATTATATTTTACAAGAACAAGATGAAGTAGCAAAAATGCGCTCTTTATATGATAGTAGAATTCCAGCTGATATAGACTATGACGCAGTTCCAAGCCTGAGCAATGAAGTTCGCACAAAGCTAAAAGCAGCTCGCCCAGCCACTTTGGGCTCAGCCCTACAAATCAGCGGTATCACACCAGCAGCGATTGAAATACTTCAAATTGCGATTAAAATGATGGAGAAAAATAAATTTTAATATTTTATAAAATTCACAAAATTCACGCACTGAATTTTATAAACCAGAGCATTTTTTGGCTCATTTACACTGTGCGAAGTGAATTTTATAAACCAAGTCTTATCCACTGCTGCCAAAGTGAATTTTATAAAATT
>CALEHZ010000171.1 GCA_937875715.1 uncultured Campylobacter sp.
TGATATAGAAAAAAATCTATTAAGCTATGCTAGAAAATATGAAAATAGCGAGTTTATTTTAATAATTCCGCCTTTTTCTTTGGCTAAGGCTGCGATATTTCTCCAAAGCAAGAAAGATAAAAATTTAATGCAAAAAGCTGTGATAAAATATATTTTAAATGAGAATTTAAAAAATGTAAAAATTTATGCTTTTGATAATATCGGCTTTAATGCTAGAATTGAAAATTACAGAGATTTAGACCACTACAGCCACGAAATAAACTCACAAATGCTGAATTTTATAGCTAATAACACAGGGCTTTTAACTAAAAATAATTTTGAAGCTTACTGGCAAGAATATGAAAACAAAGCACTTGAGTTTGATTTAGAGGGCTTTAGAGATACTTTAAGCACCATGCTAGGAAAAAAATGAAAAAAGATAAAAAATTTGTTTGGCTTTTTATATTATTTAGCTTTATTCCTTTATGTTTGCTAATGACGATGATATGGTTTGTTGATCCATTTAAACTTTGGCATGAAAGTTTTTTGTGCCAAAATCAAATATATGAAGCACGAAATATGCGCTATAATGCCAAATGGATGATAGATAAAAGAGAATTTAACAGCCTTATTTTTGGCTCGTCAAATATGGTAAATATATCTAGCAAAGAAGCTGCGGCTAAATTTGGCGGCAAGTTTATAAATATTTCAATTTTAGGTAGCAATTTTAAAGAGCGAAGCTATATTTTAGATTATATTTTTGCTAGAACCGAGCCAAAAATCATCATCTCAAGCCTTGATAAATATGTTTTAACTGATTTTGTATCGCTTGATAAAAGAGCTAAGAGCTGGACTTTTTTATACGATGAGAACAAAAAAAACGACCTTATGGTGTATTTAAATACCAAATTTTTATCATACATTATAAAAGAAAGTTTAAAATATATTTTTGCTAAAAAGCCGCAGTGTTTTTATGCAAATCTTGATAGAGCTGCTACGTCTATAAATAGCACAGATGGCACAGTAAGTGCACAAGAGATACAAAATCAAATCATAAAAGCAAAAAAAATAGAAAATATTGATATAGATAAAATAAAAGCTCACATAGAAAAATATTTGCTAAAATACCCAAAAGAGCATGAAAACACAGATTTTATTCTCATAATTCCGCCTTATAGTTTAATTTACAATGCCATCTCTGCCCAAATAAAAAACGAAACCCAAGCCCAAAAAATCATAATTAAATACATTTTAGAAGCGAAGTTAAAAAATCTAAAAATCTATGCTTTTGATAATATGGACTTTACTAAAAAGCTAGAAAATTACGGCGATTTGGCGCATTATAAAAAAGAAATTGATAGCTTGATTTTAGATATGATTTCTAAAAATATCGGGCTTTTAACGCTAGAAAATTTTGATGCTTACTGGCAAGCTTACGAACAAGAGGCTAAAAATTTTGATTTTATAAAATTCACTGCTGAATTTTATAAAATTCAGTAATATTTATAAAATTCACTGCTGAATTTTATAAAATTCAGCAGCTTTTGAAAGGCAAAAAGTGTATAAAAAGTATAAAAATTTCATTTGGTTTTTTACGATTTTGACATTCTTTTCTAGCTTTGTAGTGTTATTTATCATTTGTTTTGTAGATCCTTTTAGACTTTATCATAAAGCGACTTTTTGTCCAAAGCAAGTCTACAAGCACGAAGATATGCGCTACAATGCTAAATATTTCATAGATAATATGGATTATGACAGCCTTATTTTTGGCTCGTCCATGCTAGAAAATACAAGCGCAAAGGAAGCCAGCGACAAACTGGGCGGAAAATTCATAAATATTTCGATTCGCGGCAGCCATTTTGATGATAGAAAAATTATAATGAATTATATTTTTAAACATAAAAAAATCAAAAGCATTTTGTCTACGCTCGATATTAGTATTTTACCTTTTTTACATGGATTTAACAGAGACAAAAGCTACTGGGAAATGCTTTACGATGATAATTTGCTAAATGATATTAAAGTTTATAATACCAATGAGCATATAAAATATATTTTTGATATATTTAAAGACATGATTTTAGGCAATGAAATACTTTGCAATGATAGAAATTTTGACATGCCAGCTGAGTTTATAAATAATTCAAAAGCAATTCTAGGCAATATAAAAAAATGGAAAGAACACGACAATAATCTAAAAAATGTTGATGATGCTCTAAAAAATTTAAAAAACGGACTTATTACTCCAAATACTCTTGATGAAAGGATTTTAACGCTTGTAAAAAATAGATTATATTAAGATTTATTATCGCAAATCAAGGAAAATAAAGATGTGAATTTTATTTTATTTATTCCGCCTTATTTTACTTTATCAAATGCTATAATGGTGCAAACCAATCCTGCTGCGAATTTGATTCAAAAAGAAATTATCCGCTTTATTTTGGAGCAAAAATTGCCAAATTTAAAGCTTTTTGCCTTTGATTTTATGAATTTTACAAACGACATCGCAAATTACATAGATACCGAGCATTACGGCGCTCACATCAATTCAGCTATATTAGATTTTATAGCAAAGGATATTGGCTTATTGAAGCTAGAAAATTTTGATGATTACTGGCAAGCTTATGAACAAAAGGCTAGGAATTTTGATTTATTTAAATTTAGGCAAGGATTATAAAATAATTTTGAGCTTAAAATACTACTAAAATCTCCATTTTGATGCGCTCTTTTTTGTAGGCTAACTTTTATCTAGCAAATTATCTTTTTGCTCTTTGTAAAGCCATTTTTTTATTAAATCACTGGTGCAATTTGGGAAATTTTGGCTTAATGGTAAAAAAGTGGGGATGAAAATGCTATAATAGCCCCTTAAATCATCATTTAAGGGGATTAAAAAAATATGAGTAAAAAATTTGTCCATCCAACGGATTGCATAGCAAAAATTGCGGTAGTAATTTTGTAAAAAAATGTGGTTTTACAAAGAGCAAAAATCAAAGATTTAAATGCAAAGATTGCTCCAAAAAATTCACATTTAAAAGAAAAAATAAAGCTGGTAAATTATTTAATTCTTACATCGCTGAAAAGAAAACATTAAGTGCCCTAGCAAAAAGAGCGTTAGCGGCATCAAAAGAGCTTTGAAAAGCATAGAAATCGCCAAACCACAAAAGGTAGAAAATATAAAAGAAATCATACTTCTAGTTGATGCGACATATTGGGGCAAAGACTTTGGTGTAGTGGTGTTTAATGGCGCTTTTCGGGTAAGTTTATTTGGCGGCATTTTATAAATCGCAAAGAGAGACTTGAAGACTACGAGCCAGGCTTTAAATGCTGCCGTAAGCAAGGCTATATCATTAAAA
>CALEHZ010000172.1 GCA_937875715.1 uncultured Campylobacter sp.
ATGGGCTATCTCTATCTGTCCGGCAATCTGAAACGCCTGCTGGAACTGGTAAAAAAGTTCGCGTAGCTGTTATTGCAAAAGATGCTAAAGCTGATGAGGCTAAGGCTGCTGGTGCTGATATTGTTGGTGCTGAGGATTTCATTGACGATATAGCAAAAGGTGAGCTAAACTTCGATGTTTTAATCGCTACTCCAAACCTAATGGGTGCGCTTGGTAAAGTAGCTAGAACTCTTGGACCAAAAGGTCTTATGCCAAGTCCAAAAACTGGCACTGTTACAATGGATGTAGCTGTGGCTGTTAAAAATGCAAAAAGTGGTCAAGTCAATTTCCGTGTTGATAAACAAGGAAATATCCACGCAGGTGTTGGCAAAGTAAGCTTTAGCAAAGAGCAGTTAAATGAAAATTTACAAACTTTAATCAAAGCTGTTAATCGCCAAAAACCAGCAACCGCAAAAGGTCGCTATATGAAATCTGCGGCTCTTAGCCTTACTATGAGTCCGTCAGTTAAGCTTGAAATTCAAGAACTTTTAGATTTAAAATAATATCTTAGATTGGAGATAGCAGGAGCTACGGCTTAATTTTGAATTTTATAAAATTCATTTTTGAATTTTATAAAATTTGTTTTTGAATTTTTTGAAATTCAAGTCCTGCTTGAAATCACCTATCGGAAAGGAGAAAAATCGTGACTAGAAGCGAAAAAGCACAAATCATTTCTGATTTACAAAATGAATTTAGTGGACAAAAAGCTATTGTTGTTGCTGATTACAAGGGTCTTAGCGTAAAAAAGCTTGAAGTTTTGCGTGACGCTGCAAGAAGCGCTGATGTAAAAGTTCAAGTTATTAAAAATACACTTGCTAGCATAGCCCTTAAAAATAGCGATAAAGATGGAATGTCGCTAAAAGATACAAATATTTTTATTTGGGGCGAAGATGCTCTAAATGTGTGTAAAGTAGCTGCGAAGTTTGCTGAGTCAAATGCTGAGTTTTTCAAACTAAAAACTGCTCATCTTGACGGCGAAGTCGCTGATACAGCTAAGGTTGTGGCTCTTTCAAAGCTACCAAGCAAAAACGAGCTTATTGCTATGCTTTTGCAAGTTTGGAATGCTCCACTACAAAATTTCGTTATTGGCTTAAATGCTCTTAAAGAGAAAAAAGAGCAAACAGCTTAATTTTAAAAAATTTAAAAAAGGATAAAAAATGGCAATTTCTAAAAATGATGTTTTAGAGTATATTTCAGGTCTTTCAGTTTTAGAGCTTTCTGAGCTTGTAAAAGAATTTGAGGAAAAATTTGGCGTTAGCGCAGCTCCTGTTGTAGTAGCTGGTGCAGCAGGCGGCGCAGCAGCAGGCGGCGCAGCTGAGGAAAAAACTGAGTTTAATATCGTTTTAACTGACGCTGGTGCAAACAAAATCGGCGTAATTAAAGTAGTTCGTGCTTTAACTGGTCTTGGTCTAAAAGAGGCAAAAGATGCGGTAGGAGACCGGATGCGGATTGCGGGCAATGTTCCTCCTGTAGATGTTATGAAAGAAGGAACGATAGACGAGGTAATTGAATCCTGCAGGGAATGTCTGATAAAATGCGCGGACAATCCCGCCGGCTTTATTCTCAATACCGGCTGCCAGCTTCCCATAGGAACGCCAAAGGCAAATGTGGAGGCCTTTATCTATGCGGCCAGGAAGTACGGGAGAGGGGCAAGGATTGGAAAGATGCCAAGAGGGATCACGGAAGGATAGGGAATATATAACATAGCCAAATGGACGACCTATACGATCTTGGTCGTCCATTTGCTGCAGTCCCAGACTTCATTTACAATGTCCTGATAAAATTCGGGTTCATGGCAGATGAGAAGCTAGGTTCCCCGGTATTCCTTCAGGGTCTCTTTCAAGGCATCCTTAGAGTCTGCATCCTAATGATTGGTGGGCTCGTCCAGAAGCAGGATGTCAGGCTACCTTTGCGTTGATCACGTAGAGGTCATGCATTGTCAAACATATTGTAAGTACGCACTCAATGATTTTCGCCTGCCAGGCTAAAATCAGGCTTCCCAGTTGGATGGCTGCACCGGATATTTGGCACATTGGCGTGCGGCTTCCATGTAGGCGTCGATATTGGCAAGCGGCGCGGCAACAGGAATATCGCAGCCAGGAGCGATG
>CALEHZ010000173.1 GCA_937875715.1 uncultured Campylobacter sp.
GTGATTTCATCGCCACTTTGTTCTATCTTTGCGCCTAGTGCCTCTACGATTTTAAGCGTATTTAAAGTATCCTCGGCGTTTAAATAATTTTTTATCACACTAGGCTTTGAGCTAAGAAGTGAAAAAATAGCACAGCGGTGACTTATGCTCTTATCACTAGCCAAATGCTCAAAACTAGCGTGAAATGCTGAGTTTATCGGCTCTACTCTCATCTTAGCCCTACCCCTAGCTTTTCTTTTAGCTCATCAAGGATTTTTTGGATAAAGGCATTTATTTCATCATCTGTAAAGGTCTTTTCGTTTGATTGAAAAGTAAAGTTTATAGTAAGGCTAGTGTTTTGTCCTAGCTTTTCATCGCTGTATTTATCAGTAGGATGAAAGCCTTTTAGCTCTGGTATTTTTAGCGAGTTTATACACTCTTTTATTTGTTTATAGGCAAGGTCCTTGCTTACTAGCAAGCTAAGGTCGCGACTTATAGCTGGAAATACCGAATACTCACTAGCTATTTTGCTAGCAAAAACAATTTTATCAAAGTCAAGCTCGCAGACATAGCACTTTGCTAGATCTTTTTTCACACTAGGTTTTAAGCGACCTAAAAAGCCGATTATTACGCCATTATGTATGATTTTTGCTTGTTCGTATGGGCTTAAAAAGCTGATTTCTTCTTATGCAGTCTTTGATTATGAAAAAGGCAGAATATATAATGAGACTTTTGTGAAAGCTCACTCTGTTTTCAAGAGCAAAGCCATTTTAAAAAGTGACATTATAGGCATATCCGTTGACCATCAGAAGCCTTCGGCATCTATTGATAATGCTGGTAATTTATCTGGTATGAAACAATCTGATTCAAATCATCCGGACCCAAATGCTACTGAGGCTGCAGTGGCTCTTTTGTTGAAATCAGGTGCCATTTATCACTTTAATAGTTTTTCTGCTTCTCATGGTGCCCACATGTTCTGTGTCTATATTGCAAAAGCAATTTCAAAGGCCTGGAAGATTCCTTATACCGAAACAGCGCGCTCAAAAAAGCTTAAAGCCAAAAAAATCGGAAATAAGTATATATTCGGTTCCGAGCTTGTGTATGGTGGTAGCAAGGGAGATTTTCTTTCTTCTGCTCTGAATATCATGCTTGCAGTTGGTCTCGGTGTTGCTGGCTTTTTTTTGATTGTCTATGGGGTTTACTTGTTTAAACGTTAAGATAAAAGTTGTTTTTTAAGCTCGAAGAACTTTATTACAAT
>CALEHZ010000174.1 GCA_937875715.1 uncultured Campylobacter sp.
AAAAAATTACTTTTTTAATAAGAAAAAAATTTATAATTTAAAATATGTTACTTTTTTACACATTTTTTTAAAGTGAATTTTTTGAAATTGGCTTTTTTTTAGAAAATTCAAATGGCTGAATTTTTTGAATTTTATAAATTTTCTAAATCTTTTTGATAATTTATATTTATAAATTCATTTTCATCTGTAAATAGCGTGCTTTTAGCATTGCAGCACTTTAAAAGATTTTTTATAGCTAGTTCATTTTTAGCGCTTTGTTCTCTTGCGATTTTAGCAATTTTTGGGTCAAAAACGCCGCACAAAAAATGCTCTTTTTGCGTAGTTCTAGCGTAATTTACATCGCAGTTTATAAAATTCTCAAAAAGCTTAGCAATGCTTGAAATACTCACATTTGGCATATCAGCCGGAATTACAAAAACAGGATTTTTATAAAATTCATCTAAATTTGCCAAAACAAAAATCGGTGCAAAGCCCTTAAAATCATCTTTTATCAGTGGCAGTGGCGGAGAAAATTTCTGCTCTTTTGCACAGATTTTGACGCTATTAAAATGCGGTTTTAGTTTATCAAAGCTAAAATGCGTAAGGCTGGGGCTATTTTTAAAAGGCACGAGAGTTTTATCACTTTTAAAGCGAGAACTTTTGCCGCCAGCTAAAATAAGCGCATCAAAGTTTGATAAATTCATACTCTAAATCAGGCGCGAAAAACAAGCCACAAGTGCCTTTTAGGCTTTTATCAAGCTGGAAATTTACTTTTGTGTTTTTTATTTCTAGCTCACTGCCGTCTTTTAGCTTTGCAGCTGCGCTAAACATCGCTGAGCCTTTTAAACTCACGCTTTCATTTGCTAAGCAAAACACGCTAGCACCATTAAAATCAGCACCATCTTCAAGCTTGTCTATGCTACTTGGAGCGTTTAATTCATAAACCTTGCCATTTATGCCAATGATGTCAAAACCACATTTTTGGCTTAGTTTTTCAAGCATGAATTTTATGTTTTTGGCGTTTGCGCCTTTAAAATTTTCAGGAGCTACGATTATCCCATCGCAGCTTTTAAAAAATTCACAAAGTTCGTCGATTTCTTCATCTCCTGCATTGCTCTCGCCGCTTAAATATCCCTCATCGATTTCCATAAAATCAGGCAACACTTTAGCACAAACCAAGGCTAAAACAAAGCCAAGCGTGTCTATTTCGTATTTTAAAAAATGATGATTTTTAATGCGGTTAAAAAGTTCTTCATCTTCAAGCGGAGAGAGAATGAAAACTTCGTCATTTTCGTGTCTACTTATAAATTTACTTGTTTGCTTGCTAAGCAAGGTTGCTAGTGAAATAATTTTCATATTTTTTCCTTATTTTTGGGCTTTATCGCTTAATAAAATCGCTATAAATTTAAAATTTTTGCTCTCATCTAGGGCTAATTTTATACTCATTGTAAGCGGAACTGCTAAAAACATGCCGCCAATTCCAAGCAAAAAGCCCCAAAAAATAAGGCTTAGCACGACTACAAGAGTAGAAATCCCAAGCCCTTGTCCTAAAAATTTTGGCTCTATAAAATTTCCAATTGCTATATTTATAATGATATAGTAAATTCCAAGCCAAAGTGTATTTACAGGCTCGCCTGTTAGCAAACAAAGCAAAATCGCTGGAATTGCTGCAATTGTGCTGCCAACTGTGGGAATGTAGTTTAATCCAAAAGCTAGAAGTGCTAAAAACATAGCATAAGGCACATCAAAATACCAAAGCGCAGGAAGCAAAATAAGTGCTGTGGCGATCGATGAAATCGTCTTAATTAGCACATAACGTTTTAGATTATTAGCAAAATTATGCATAACCAAAGAAGCACTTCCGCCGAAATTTTCAATCTTTTTAGCAAAAATTGGCGCTTCAAAAATCATAAAAACCATGAGTAAAAGCACCAAAAAGCTTTTTGTCACAATCTCGCTTGTGCCTTTAAAAAGCACAGTTGCTGAGCTAAAAACACGCTCAATATTGTCTTTTATCAATATATCGATATTTGTATTTAGCTCGTGTGCTTCAAGCCAAGCAAGGCTCGTGTTTATCACACCTTCAAAACGTTCTTTATACATTGGCATATCGTGAGCTAGACTAGCACCGGTGCTAGCAATAATGCTACCAAAAAGATAAAAAATATAGCCAAAAATCGCAAAAACTATTAGCATTGAGATAGCACGAGGAACGTGATATTTCATCATCACAGCCATCAGTGGAGCGATAGCCACAGATAAAAAAACAGCCAGTAAAAATGGCACCACAATAGAACTAGCAAGACTGATGCCAGCGCAAGCTATAATAAATGCCCCAAAGGTTTGTAATTGTCTCATGGGCGTTATTTTACATAAATTTTTTAAATTTGGTATAAAATTTGCTTTGAATTTTTTGAATTTTATAAAAACAAGGATAAAAAATGACAAACGAAGAATTTTCTGAAATTGTTGAGCGTATAGCCAGAAAAGGTGCTAATATAAGCATTTTTGAAAAAAATGTAGTGGCGATTGCTTCTTATTCAATGACTTTGGCAAAAGAGCTTTTAGCCTTAAATGGAAATGAAAAATTCAAAGTTTTTATTGGCTCAGATCCAATTTCTGTAAATATCGTAGCCAGCGATGGAAGCGAGTATTTGTATAATGAACCAGTAAAAGAAATTGAAGAACAGCTAGTAGAGTTTGAAAAAGCCTATTCACGCTATCCTGCGCTTTTTATTTTTGGACTTGGTAACGGAGTGCTA
>CALEHZ010000175.1 GCA_937875715.1 uncultured Campylobacter sp.
TTATGCGTTACAAGCGGCACTTTATGTATTTTACCCTCGCAGCCACATACATAGATAAAGAATTTTTTATTGAAATTTCTATGCCATTCTTCAATTTTTTTATCTTCTTGTAAAATGTGATCAAGTAGCCATTTTTTTGCTATTACAAGCAAATTTTCTTTCATTTCATTTATATTTTTTGTCTTAGTGATGAGCTCAGCCATAGAACGAACTATATCTTTGTGAATTTTCGTATGTTCTTCTAAATCCGGATAGCCGATACTTTTCATATAGTCTTCTTCATGAATAAAATGATCTTTCATATACTCAAAAAATCCAGTAACTATCTCTTTCATTTGCTCTTTTGAAATACTTTTATTCGCATAAATGTAAGCAGTCTTGGCTAGGTCAAAAAGCTTTTTATGCTCTTCATCTACCATAACATTGCCAATGCTGTATTTATCGTCCCAATCAGGTATCATTAATTTCCTTTTATTAAATTAAGTCGCAGATTGTAGCATAATTTGTTTTATTTTTTGCTGAAAATATTACTATATCTTGTGATTGAAAAACTTTCTTTTGCAAAAACTAAAAGCATAGTGCTAACGCCCACAGCAAGAGCAAAAGTCACAGAAAGCGTGATGAAAATTTGATGAAAAAATTCAGTTAAAAATTTGCTTTGCTGTGCCACATCGCTAGCATTTAAAAACTCAAATAATAATAAAATGCTCTTATACGCATAAACACCAGGAATCATCGGCAAAAGCGCAGGAAAGGTAATAACTTCAAGTGGAGTTTTGTAAAACTTACTTACAAAAAGCCCTAAAATTCCAACTGAAAATGAAGCCATAAAAGTAGCAAGTGCTAGCATTTCAAAATTAAAAAATGTAACTAAAATAAATCTAAAAGCATGTCCAAAGGCTGCTAAAATACAAATAAAAAAAAGTGCTTTTAAAGGCGGCCTGGCCACATATCCAAAGCCAAAACTAGCACAGGCTGCAAAAAGCATATCGCCTAAAACCAAAAGCAAATTATCACTCATTTTAGCCCACCTACATCAAAGATAAATAGCGTCAAATACATGCCTAGTGCCATACAAGTAATTAAAATAATAATATTTACAATGCGTGAAAAGCCCACTAAAATATGATTATCAAGTATATCGATGATTGAGTTTATAAAAAACACGCCTGGAATCATATATAAAGTGCTTGTAGCCAATGCGATATGTAAGCTAAAATCTCCAAAAAATTCACCAATAAAGCCACCAATAAATGCCACAAAAGCAGAAGAATAAAAAGACAAAAAAATGTATTGCAAACGCAGATCAATGCCTTTTAGGCTCAAAATATACCTTAAAAACGCACCAGTTGAAGTCGCCCCAAAAACCAGCGCCATAGAAATAAAATCACCACCAAAAAGCCTACAAAGTGCCCCAAAAGAAATACCGATTATCAAAAACAGCACAAAGAGTGGCTGTGGCGTGCTTGTGCGCTCTTTGGCTTCTTTTAGATTTTCGTAGCAAACGCTAAGTTCTGGCAGGCTATCATGAATGTCCCAACTAAGTGCGCTAAGCTCTCTTAAACACGCTAGATTGATATTTACAGGCGGATTTGAGAGCACTAAGGTTTCTTTTACATGTGGATTGCTTTTGCTAGCTAGCATCAAGGCTGTATTGTTAAAGAAAAAATTGATGTTAATATCGTAGCCATAAGCATTTGCGATACGTGTTGTGCATTTTTGCACTCTTGAAACATAGGCTCCACAGGCTTGAAGTGCTTGTAAATACGAGCTAATAAAAAGTGCTAGTTCATCAATATTTAATTGTTTCATCTTTCATCTTTTAAAAATTTTTTAAATTGAATTTTTTAAAAATTCAAATATTTTATAAAATTCAGCCTGTGAATTTTTTAAAAATTAGAAAATTCAGTAATTTTTTAAAAAATTCACCCAACGTAATGAAGTAAAAAATTCACTTCAAT
>CALEHZ010000176.1 GCA_937875715.1 uncultured Campylobacter sp.
TTATATGCTTTATCAGCTTCTTTTTTGCGTGGCTGGCCAAAATATAGTCCGCCGGTTAGCTCGCGCACTGTTAAAATATCCACGCCTTTAACCACCTCTGGCTTTATTGCGCTAGCATTGATTAGCTCATCAAAAATCACAGCAGGGCGTAAATTAGCATAAGCCTCAAGCTCTTTACGGATTTTTAAAAGTCCTTGTTCAGGGCGAATTGCTGGGTCTATATTATCCCACTTTGGACCACCAATTGCGCCAAAAAGCACCGCATCACTTGCTTTTGCGGCATTTAGTGTCTCATCAGGCAAAGGCACACCAAATACATCAATCGCCGCTCCACCCATCAAAAAATAGCTAAAATCTAAACCAAAACCATATCTATTTGATACGCTATCAAGCACTTTTATTGCTTCTTCTGTGATTTCTGGGCCGATTCCATCGCCTTTTATCACACAAATTTTATATCTATTCATTTTTTATCCTATAAGCTTTTTTTAGCGTAGTTTATGAGGCCACCTGAGCGCACTAACTCTTGCATGAAAGGCGGCATTGCTTCAAATTTATACTCTTCATTTTTGCTTAAATTTTTGATTATTCCATTATCTAGGCTAACTTCAAGCTTGTCACCTTCATCTATTTTATCTGTGTCCTTGCATTCTAAAATTAAAAGCCCAGTATTAAATGAATTACGATAAAAAATTCTAGCAAAGCTTTTTGCTATCACGATTTCCACGCCTGCAGCTTTTATAGCAATCGGTGCGTGCTCTCTACTACTTCCGCAGCCAAAATTCTCGCCAGCTACGATTATATCGCCTTTTGCTACCTTACTACTAAATGCTGGGTCAGCATCTTCCATCACATGCGCTGCTAAATAAGCTGGGTCGCTAGTGTTTAGATAGCGTGCTGCGATGATGACATCTGTGTCAATATTGTCTTTAAATTTCCAAGTCATTGAATTTCCTTTTGGTAAAAAATTCTGCGATTATAGCAAAATAAGCTTATATTTTTGTAAAAGTAAATTTTGAATTTTATAAAATTCAGGCTTGCTGGGTTTGAATTTTACAAAACCTAGCTTTGCAAGGCTTGAATTTTATGAATTTTATAAAATTCAAGCACTTTTATAAAATTCACTTGGCAAATTTAGCCAGTGCTGCTTTTACCACACTTTCGCTGATATTATCTTTGATTATATGTCTGCCGATTTTGCCATTTGGTAGGATGAATTTTATCTTTGAGTCCATGCTTTTTTTATCTAAATAAAACGCCTTATAAAATTCATCAATGTTTGCTATTTCATATTTTGTAGGCAATTTGTATTTAGCTAAAACATCTTTGATTCTCTGGTGCTCATGCGAAGTCAAAAGCCTTAATGAAAATGCTAATTCATTTGCCATCACCATGCCCATAGCCACAGCCTCGCCGTGTAAAAACGCCCTATACTCGCCCTCATGCTCGATTACATGCCCAAAAGTATGCCCATAGTTTAGCACCGCACGAATGCCACTTTCTCGCTCATCTGCGCTTACTATTTGCGCTTTTAGCTGCACGCATTTTGCGATTATTTCATCAAAAGGCAGTTCTTTTTGTGCCAAATCATCAAAAAACTGCCCATCAAACATCACCGCCATTTTAATAGCCTCAGCCATGCCAGCAGCGACTTGCCTTTTATCAAGCGTTTTTAAAAAATTTGGGTCAATATAAACCGCGCTTGGCTGATAAAATGAGCCGATTAGATTCTTGCCAAAGGCGTTATTTACGCCTGTTTTGCCGCCCACGCTAGCATCGACAGCTGCTAGCAAAGTAGTAGGAACGCTTGCGTAGCCTATCCCACGCTCAAAAATGCTAGCCGCAAAACCCGCCATATCACTGATGACACCACCGCCGAAGCTCAAAATTGTGCTTTTTCTATCAAGTTTGCTAGTAAAACATTGTTCTAAGATATTTTCCACGCTTTTTAGATTTTTGTATTGTTCGCCATCGCTTACGCTGATTACGAAAACTTCAGGCGCTTTTATACGCTTTAAAAGCGTGCCTAGATGAAGTCCTGCGATTTTTGGGTTTGTTACGATCGCCACTTTACCGCTAAAATCAAGCTTTCCAAGCTCACCGATAAAAACACTATAAGAATTTTTTCCTAAATCAAGTTTGATTTCTTTCATTTTCATCCTTTTTTAAAGCCGTGATTTTATCATATTTGAAGTAAAATTTTATTGAATTTTTTGATTTTAAAAAGATAATAAGAATTTTTTGCTAAAATTTGAGATTTTATAAAATTCAAAAAGTGAATTTTATAAAATTCCAAAAAATTTAAATTTTCTCGCCTTAAAAAGAGACAAAAAGCTGGTATAATTTCAAAAAAGCTTAATTTTCATATCATAAATATTTTAAGACAAAAGATGAGCAAAGAACTAGATCAATTTTACACAAAGCAAGAAGTAGCCTTAAAATTATGCAAAATTGTAAAAGAAAAAGTAAATATAGATTTTGATAAGTATACATTTTTAGAGCCTAGTGCTGGATTTGGTTCGTTTGTAAATGCCCTAAAAGATGTTTTTACAAAACCACAAATTATTGCGCTTGATTTAGACCCAAAGTCGTTTGATATTACAGAATGTGATTTTTTTAATTTTAATACAACCAAAAAACATATTTTTACCATAGGAAATCCACCTTTTGGCAAAAGAGCTCGTCTTGCTATGGATTTTTTTAATCATGCTTCTAATTTTAGTGATTATATCGCATTTATTGTGCCGTTGCAATTTGAAAAGTGGAGCGTACAAAAAAGCTTGAATAAAGATTTTAAATTATTGTTTAGCAAGATTTTAGACGCAAAATCTTTTATTTCAAACGGCAAAGATTATAGTGTTCGCTGCTGTTTTCAAATATGGACAAAACTACCTTGTGATGTAGATTTAAGACTAAAAGAAGCACCACCAACCACGCATAAAGATTTTGAGATGTGGCAGTATAACAACACGCCTGAGGCTAAAAAATATTTTGATAAACAAAAGTATAAATGGAATTTTGCAGTAGCTAGACAAGGATTTTATGATTACGGACATTTTATAATACAAGAAAACGAATTAAATCCAAAAGTTCAGTATATATTTTTTAAGGCAAATAATGAGCAAATATTACAAAATTTAAAAAGCTTAGATTTTGGTAAATTATCACATAAAAATACAACTATCCCAGGTTTTGGCAAAGCTGATGTAATAGCTGAATACAAAAGGATTTTTAAATGACAAAAATAAAAGAATTTTTTGAAAGTATTTATAAAGATAGAGAAAAAATTACAGCTTCGCCAGATGGTAAATTATTTGAAGAAAATTTCAAAACATATTTAAAAAGAAATGGTTTTAGTGAAGTTAGTAAAGATTTTATGGATGATGGTTTGGCTAAGTTTATAAAGGAAATTAAGCCTAAAATTTTATCAAAAATAAACACGCCTATTCGCGAAAATTTACTTTATAAAACAAAACCAGATAGAAAAGATTATGCTAATTTTTTTATTTGACAAGTAAATGGCAGTCAAAATTTCCCTGATTTTTTGGTATTTTGCAAGAATTATATTTTTGCTATTGAGACAAAATTTTCCACTGGAAATCAAAAAAAGCCAATGTGGAATTCCAATATCCCAAAAGAAAACTCTATTTATGTTTTTGCTAGCTACGAACAAAGAGATTTAACCTTTTTTCTAGGTCATGATGTCATAGAGAAAAAAGAGCGAGAAGAATTGCTAAGACTATGGCAAAAAACTGATGAAGAATACGAAAAATGGGCTAAAAGCTTTGAGGCAAAAATAAATGCTGGCGAGTTTAGTAATGAATATGGTTTTACGACCTACATAAGAAAAGCTTACGAACAAAAAAATACTCACAACAAAAATGCTACTTTAAACTTTTTTAAAAATAAAAATAGGCAAAAATTAGAAAATAAAGTTTTTGAGTTTATAAAAAATCATGAGTAGTGTTTATTCTAGAATTTAAAAGCGTAAATTCTAGAATTTATCAAAAATATCCTTTGCTTTGATAATTCTTAAAAAATACCCAGCTATTATAGAACTTAGCAAAGTAGTAAATATCAAAGTAGCGAAAAAATCAGTATTTATAATCTCATAATAAAGCCCCACGCTAGCTAGCACTATACCAGGACCACCCCTAGCATTTAGCGTGATAGCAAAGTTTATCTTGCTAATTTGCCTTATTTTAAGCCCCAAAAGCAAAATATAAATCCCCAAAAACTCCAAGCCAAAAGCCATGACAAAAAACAGCACAAAGAACCAAATATAATTTAGCCTAAACTCATGTGCTAGTTCAATTAGTTCTAAAATCTCTTTTAAGCAAAAAGGGCAATTTTTCGTTGATGCCTCTTATGTGCATGCCTTTGCCGTTTGTGAGGATGCCATCGCTATGAGACAAAAACTCTATCTCCTCACCATTGTTTGCCACCACCTCAAAGCGAAAAACACTATCATTAGCAAAGACCTCGCCTTTTTTGGCAATATCCAAAAATCCATCAAAGTTGAAGTTTTGCCTTTTTAGCGTAAAGGTCTCGCCCTTTTTTAGCCTTACGCCATCGCCACTTATTGCGGTGCGGATTTTATTGCCTGGCAAATCCATTAAAATCTCAGCATCCCTTAGAGTCTCTCTTAGCTTTTTTATACTCTTTGCGATTGTATCTTTTGTGCCGTGAGCGCCGTTTATTCGGTAGATGAAATCATCTTGATGAATCGCACACACCTCTACATCGCCACCAAGCGAAGGGCCAAGTGTTAGGATAAATTTTTCATATTTTGCTCCTT
>CALEHZ010000177.1 GCA_937875715.1 uncultured Campylobacter sp.
TATGGTATAAGGCTTAGTGCCCTCTGGATAGCGAGCCGAGAGATCCACACCTTGCATGACACCAGCGAAGTTATACGGCAAGCATATTCTATCAGGCGTAACAGAGCGAGAGTAAATACATTTGACCTTTATCTTTGTGCCTTGTGGGCTGTGAATCCACATATACTCGCCATCGCCTATGCCATATTTTCCAGCTAGGTTTGGATTTACATGCGCAAACATTTCAGGTGTGATATTTGCTAGATATTTGCTTGTGCGCTCTAGCATACCAGCACCACTTAGATTTACAAGGCGCATTGAGCTTATTATCACAGGGAAATCCTTGCTCCAATCCTGCGCTTTTTGCTCGCTGATAAACTTAGTTGAAACTCTAAAGTTTCGCTCTTGATCGCCAAAGGTAGGGTATTTTTCTACCAAATCTGCCCTTGGGCTGTGAAGTGGCTCACGGTGTTTAGGGATTTGATCTACAAACTCCCATACCATAGCCCTAGCCCTAGCGTTTCCACATGGACTCACGCCTGCTTCTTCGCATTTTTTAAGGATTATGCCTGAGTAGTCCATACTCCAGCTTGGCCCCATTATAGCTTTTTCTTCTTCTGTGAGTGTAATTCCTAGCACTTTTTCAATGTTTTCTTTGGTAATTTGTGGATAGCCGCCTTTTACCTTTGAGCCTGCTATTGTTACGCTCTCATCTGCTAGCTGACTTACGCCATTGTGTTCTAGGCCAAAGCGGTTTCTAAATCCCATACCACCTTTCCAAACAGGCGTAGTGATATCATACATCACAGGTGTGCCTGGGTGATTTTCATTCCAGCAAGGCCATGGAAGTCCGTAGTATTCGCCTGCTACTGGTGTGCCTTCTTGTCCTTTTAGAGTATCAGGATCAAAGTTTTGCCAGTTTTCTTGGTGGCGTTTTAGACGCTCGGCGGTTCTGCCTACATTTCCTATGCTTTGAGTACAGCGAGAAATCTCATTTGTAGCATCATCTGGCCAGATCCAGCTGTCTTTTACTTTTTGGATTTTGCCATCTTTAAATCCTAGCATCATGCCTTTTACATACTCATCATAAAAGCCGAATTTTTTGGCAAAAAGCATCATAATTTCTTGGTCTTGTTTTGCTTCAAATATCGGTTTTACTACTTGATTACGCCACTGGGCTGAGCGGTTTGTAGCTGTTACATAGCCACTATTTTCAAACTGAGTGCTAGCTGGCAAAATGTAAATTCCATCTTTTCTATCACTTAAAATCGCTACTTCATTTACAAAAGGCTCGGCAATTACGATCATATCAAGCTTTTCAAGCGCTTCTTTGATTTTAGTTAGCTGAGACATAGAAGTAATTCCAGTTCCTTGAACCCAAAGCACTCTTAGATTTCCACTAGAAAATGTATTTTCTTCTTTTAGCACGCCTTGCCACCATTTTGAAAGTGAGTAGCCTTTTTCGTTGCGCCAGTTTCTATCCTCTGGGTTTTTCTCATCGTAGTAGAAATACTCTTTGAAGTTTGTATTTTCCACTGCTTCGCCTAGCTTAG
>CALEHZ010000178.1 GCA_937875715.1 uncultured Campylobacter sp.
GAATTTTCTGGAAACTTCAGAAAATTCAAAGAAAACCCCCGCAACCCCCAAGAAAACAGAAAATTCAAAAAATTCAGAAAATTCAGCTTGCTCCGTGGCTATTTAAAACAGCCCTAAAAGTCTTTAATATAATTACAAAATCAAACCATAAAGACCAATTTTTGATATAAAGCAAATCAATTCTAAGCCTTGCTCTAAAGCTAGTCCCAGCCCTGCCGCTTACCTGCCAAAGTCCAGTGATTCCAGGCTTGACCTCTAAAATAAGTGCCAAAAAGCCCTTCATATCGTGACGTTCATTTACCATATAGGGCCTTGGGCCAACCAAACTCATCTCGCCAAGCAGCACATTTACAAGCTGTGGAAGCTCATCTAGGCTGCTTTTTCGTAAAAACGCTCCAAAGCTATCTATGCGTGGGTCATGCATGAATTTATGGTATTTTTCGTAGTATTTTTTCTCATCAGGGTTATTTGCTAAAAACTCATTCATAAAGCTTTGGTCGCTCATCATCGTGCGAAATTTAAAGCATTTAAAGATTTTACCATGCTCACCAAGGCGATTTTGGATGAAAAACACAGGTTCTTTTGGATTTTTAAGCTTTAAAATTAGCGTTATCATACATAGCACAGGTAGCCATGTAGGCGACATTATAAGCACTAAAATTTTGTCTATAAAGTGCTTTATACGCTTGTTTTTAGGCAAAAAAATCGCTCTAATGCGTTTGTTTAAATATTTCATATTCTTTGTTTAAATAATTTTTTATATTTGTGCGAAAATTCTCATTGCTAAAGGTTTGTGCGTAATTATTCAATTTTTCTGGCTCAAAACAAGCATTAAAACTGCTTTTTACAGCTTCATTTAAACTTGCTTCGCTCTGAGAGCTAAAAAGCAGTCCGCACTCGCCAAAACCAGCATTTAAGCTACCTTTCACGCTCTCAGCCACGCCGCCTTTGTCATAGGCGATGACAGGAGTGCCGCAGCTCATCGCCTCAATGGCAGCGATCCCAAAGTCCTCCACACCAGCGTAAACAAACGCTCTAGCACCGCCAAGCAGCCTTACAAGCTCACCCTTGCTAACCTTACCCAAAAGCTCAATATTTGGCTTTGCGATTGCTTTTAGCTCGCTCATTTGCTCGCCATCACCCACCACAACTAGCTTTAAGCCGTTTTCATTAAAAGCACGAACTATCAAATCCGTCCTTTTATACCCTACAAGCCGTCCGCAAGTGATGAAATAATCATCTTTCTTACTTTGCAATTTAAATGCTGTGGTATCAACTGGCGGATAAATCACTGCACTTTCTCTGCCATAAACTTTTTTAATGCGATTAGCGATAAAGTGCGATATAGCAATGATTTTGTCGCTTCTGTTTGCACAGCTTCCATCCCAAATGCGAAAGCGGTGTAAAATCTCAGCAATAATTGGTCGCAAAAAGGCGTTTTGCCCCTCTAAGTAAAGAACCATCAAATCCCACGCATAGCGAGTAGGCCTATA
>CALEHZ010000179.1 GCA_937875715.1 uncultured Campylobacter sp.
TTTGGGATTTAAATTTTTTAAGTGAATTTTATAAAATCCATAAAATTCGCTTGAATTTTTTAAGAATTTGGCAGAGTTATAGTAAAGATTTTTGGCTCGTTTTGAAGCGCTAGAGAACCTTTGTGAGCGTTGATTATTTCGATACTTAGAGCAAGTCCAAGTCCATTGCCTTTAAGTTTTGTTGTTTTAAATGGCTCATAAATCACCTTTGGGTCAATTTTTACGCCAGAATCACTTATTTCAAACTCGTGATTATCGGTATTGAAAGTGTGTTTTATGCTTAAAAATCCGCTTTCTTCATCGTTTTCTTCAATAGCATCAATAGCGTTAAATATAAAATTGCTAAAAACTAAATCCAAAAGGTCAAAATCAGCGCAAATCTCCCCATCAAAACCAGAAAATTCAAACTCAATTTCCTTGCTAAAATCGTAGCTTTTAAAAGCCTGTTCGCAAGATTCTTTTAGCTTTGAAAGTGGGAAATTTTGTTTATTTGCTCTCACGCCTTTTGTAAAGAGCAAAGTGGCTTTGATGATGCGCTCAACTCTAGCAAGGGCTTTTAAAATCTCTTCTATTAAGGGGCGATTTTTCTCATCGCTGCGCTTTAAAAGTGTGCTGGTTAAAAGCGCCACAGCGCCGATTGGATTGCGTATTTCGTGGCTTAGATGAGCAGCAACTGCACCCATGCTAACAAGTCTTGCGCTTCTTTTTTCAGCGCTAATATCAGTGGCTAAAATCACCTTATGTTCGCCACTTTTGGTGATTTTTACAGCATAAATCACACCTTTATACTCGATTTCTTGGCTTTTATTGGCTAAATTTATTTGGCGAAAAACCTCAAAAAGCGGTGCAGCTAAAGTGTTTTGAATGACGATGTGACCGCAGTTATCCACAACCCACAAAGCAGCACCAAGGCTTTCAACTATTTCTCGCACAAAAGTTTGTAGATTTTCATAGCTAGCACTTAGAATTTTATACTCTTTTTCTACCTTATAAGTTTGTTCTATTAGGTTTTCTAGCGTGGTTTTTATATCGCTCATAACACTTCCTTAAAATCATTTGGCTCAAAAAGTAGCACATTTGGCGCTTTTAAATTTTCTAGCTCTTTTGAAAATCCATAGCGTGAAAAAAGTGCGTAAAATTCTGGCTTAAAGCCTATATTTTCACACTTTGCTTGAAGTTCGCTAAGCAGTGATTTACACACTTTGTGCGCTTTGTATTTTACCTCACCAGCAAGGCTGATTTTATCGCAATTTACAAAAATATCAATTTCATTGTTTTTATCCCAGTAGCTTGATATTTCATCATCTTTAAGCCCAAGTTTTAGGCACAAAAACTTAGCGCAAATCAGCTCAAATGGTAGAGAATAATAGCTTTCTAATTTGCTCTTTATTTCTTGTAAAAGTGCGTTTTTATCGCATTCATCGCCGTTTTTGATAGTATTTAAATTTGGCTTAATAAACTTAAAATAAAAATGATAAAAATTTTTACTAAAATGAATTTTATCACTTACTTGATAGCGTCTAAGCTCACGGCTTAATTTTTGCCCAAATACAGCTACAGGCGCGCTTTCGTGCGTTTTTTCAAGTTTTATAAAATTCGTTTTTAAGAGTGAGTTTAAGCTAGATTTAAAGCGTGGATCATACATTTTATTTAGCTTTCTGCTGCTATTAGCAAGGCGCAGCAAAATGCCATTTTCATTGTAAGATAAAGAGCTAAAAATGCTTTCTATTTCATCAATACGCTCAAAAACTTGCTCTTTTATAGCAGGCAAAATTTCATCGTATTTTTTAAAAAATTCAAGCCCTTCAAAAACAAAATAAAACTCCATTGCTTTTTCTAGGCTTAAATGTGAAAAACGCGCTAATTCTTTGATAATTTGCCCCTTAAAAATTTCTCAAATTTTTCCTTTTCAAGTTGCCTATTTTTGCCCTGCCTTTGCTTTTGCCCCCACATGCTCTCAGGGAAAAAACTATCGTCTTTAAAGCGTGCCATGATGTGTAAATGCACCTTTGGGACATAGTTTGCAAAGCTTGCCCAGTTGATTTTATCAGCTTTATAAAATTCAATCAAGGCTTTTTCGCAAATAAAAGCTATCTTAAATAACGCTGTTTGCTCGCTTTCATCTAAATCGCTAAGTTCTTTTACCTGCCTTTTAGCAAAGATTTTTAGCCAAGGAATTTCAGCCTCTTCCCACTGGATATAAAATAAATCATCTTCAAAAATCATAAAAACCCCAAAAAATTTGGCAAAATTATAGCAAAATTGCCAAGTTTTTAGAAGTTTTAGGCTAAAATTACGCATAAAAAAAGTGAATTTTATGGATAAAGAAAGCAAGATAATTTCTTATTTTTCACATGCTTTAAATGGCAATGACGGCGCTATTTTGGAGAATTTTTGTATAAGCAAAGATCTTTTTATTGAAGATGTTCATTTTAAACGCTCTTGGCTAAATTACGCACAAATCGGCGCAAAAGCTGTGCTAATCAACATTAGCGATAGTTTTGCCATGGGCGCAGAGCCAAAATATGCTCTGCTTGGACTTGCCTTGCCAAAAAACCTAGCAAATGATGAAATCAAGGCACTTTGTAATGGTATTAAAAAAGAGTGCGAAAACTGGGGCGTAGAAATCATTGGCGGTGATACCACAAGTGCTGATAAAATCATCATTTCTCTTACAATTCTTGCTAAATTTATAAAACCCCTTATGCGAACTGGCGCTAAAAATGGTGATTTTGTAGCTTTTACTGGAAATTTAGGCTCCTCTTTAAAAGGACTAAAAGCTCTTAAAAACGGCGCAAAACTAGCAAAAAATTCACGCTTTATTCGCCCAAATTTAAGGCGTGAATTTATCTTTAAAAGCTTGAATTTTCTGCGCTGCGGCATGGATATAAGTGATGGGCTAATAAACGATCTGCCAAAGCTTTTGGGGCAAAAAAGCATAAAACTAAGCACCAAACTCTCAAAGCAAAGCTGGCAAAGTGGCGAAGAATATGAAATGCTTGTATGTATTAAAAATTCGCACTTACAAAGGGTTTTAAATCTAGCTAAACAAACTCGCACAAAACTAAATATAATAGGACAAGTAAAAAATGGATATCTCAAACTACCAAAATACCACGCTTTCAAGCACTTTTAATCCTCTTAGAATAAGCTCGCACAGCCCAATTTTTGCACATTTTAGCAAAAATAGCGAAAATTTCGTGGTGCGTGAAGTGCCGCTATATGAAGCTAGTGGCGATGGCGAGCATATGCTAATTTGTGCTCAAAAAAAGGGACTTAGCACAAAAGAAATGCTTAGCATTTTTAGCGCATTTTGTGGCGTAAAAGTCCGTGATATCGGCTTTGCTGGGCTAAAAGATAAAGAAGGGCTTACAAGCCAGTTTATCACAATTCCTAAAAAATTCTGCCAAAGTTTAGAAAATTTTTCCCACGAAAATATTAAGATTTTAAGCGCAAAAGCCCATAATAACAAGCTTAGAGTGGGGCATTTAAAGGCAAATTCATTTTTTATAAAGCTAAAAAAAGTTAGCAAAACTGATGCTAAAAAGCTAGAAAATGCCTGTAAAAACGCTGAATTTTTTGGAGTACCAAATTATTTTGGCTTTCAAAGATTTGGCAAGTTTGGCGATAATGCAGCGCAAGGCTACGAACTTTTAAAGGATCTTAAAAATGGCAAAAAATCACGCTTAAACCCAAAAATGCACAACTTTTTAATCTCGGCTTTTCAAAGCGAACTTTTTAATCGTCTGCTTTCTTTAAGAGTTGAAATAAGCAAGTTTTGCGAGACTTTTAGCCCCGCTGAACTGCGTGAAATTTTTAATGCTTTTAAGCTAAATTTTAAAGAAAATGACCTTGAATTTTTTAAAAATCTAAAAAAGCAAGAGAATTTTTTTAAACTTTTTGTTGGAGATGTGCTAGGACATTATCCAAGGGGCGCGGTTTTTAGCTGTGATGATTTAAACGCTGAAATAATCGCATTTAATGAAAAGCGAAAAAGCCCACAAGGCGCACTTTTTGGCAAAAAACTTTTTGCTAGTTCTGGCGTGGCAAAAAGCATTGAAGACATTATTATTTCGCCTTTTGCTGATGTTTTGGAGCTGATGAATGGCTCAAGGCGGCCTTTTATCATTTGGCCGCAAAATTTAGAGTTTAAATACGACGAGCAAACAGCGCAATTTAGCCTTTCTTTTGAGCTTATAAAAGGTGCTTATGCTACGAATTTTTTGCGTGAAATTCTAGGCAAAGATGATATTTTTGATTTTTTTGAGGATGAGTAGGGTTTTTCAAAAAGTGAATTTTTTAAAAGCTCTATTTTTTAAAAAATTCAGCTTAATGGTCAAAGAGTGAATTTTCATAAAATTCACTGCCTGAATTTTATGAAAGCTCTATTTTTCATAAAATTCAATAGCTGAATTTTATAAAAGTAATTTTTCAAAAAATTCAGCTGCGTTTAGCGGCCTAGTCTGCTGTTTGAGCGGTGGCGTTTGTTTTGAGTATTCTTGCCATCAGCATTCTTGCCGTCCAAAATCGTAGTGCCCTGATCGCCAACGCCGTGCCAGTTATTTTCTGTTGCGCTAAATACTTTAAAAGTTAGTCCATATTTATCTTCGCCAAGCTTAACGCAATTTCTAAAAATTTCGCAGTATTTTTCTAGCTCATCTTTGTTGGCATCTTTGCTTTGCAATAAAACGCTTACTTCATTGCCGCTAAATCCGTTTATCATGTCAGCGCCTTCTTTGTGGTCTTTAAATGTGGCGGTTCCGTCATAGTCAAATAGGCTTGGTTCAGCGCCAGGTAAAGGTGGAGCACTAAAAGTGCGGTAAGTGATGTGATTTGGCACCTTTTCGCCAAATATGCCAGCCTTATCGCAATTAGAATCGCAATATCCAGCCAAATACACAGCTTGGTCTACATTACTTTTATCATTATTATGAGCAAAATCAGGCGCTATCATCGCCGCATCAACGAAGGTCAAATCACCTTTTAGCGAATAAGCAATGGCAATTTCTCCTATGTCTCCTATCCAGTCCCAGTTATTTTCTTCTGGCTTGATTTCAAAAGTTCCTTGATCTACTTTTAAATAATTTCTAGCTAATAGATCATTTCTAGTAAAATTTACTCTATACTCAGCTATGCTTTTACCACCTTTAAAACTATCTTTTGCTCTTTTTAAATCAGCTTTTGAAGTGCTTATTAAATCTTTTGCATCTTTATATTGTTGTACAGAGTGTTCGAATTCATATTCCATACCAGTTTTATCTATTTTTATATCAGCTTCATAGATACTCAAATCATCCACAAAAAGATTTTTATCAGTGGCAAATAGGCTAAAATCTTGCATATAATCTACAATTGAATTTTTAAAGTTTGAATTTTTAGGGGGTTTTTTATTTTTGCTTATCTTTGGGTCTTTTGGTGAACCAGAAAAAATTAAATCAGTGATAGTTGCTTTATCATCGTATGTGTAATATTTCAAGGGTTGCGAATTGATATCACAAAAGTTTGCCAAGTTTGCTCCAAGTGCAGATACTTCTACATTTAAATCAGCGCTTTCAAAGGGAGGATTTCCATTAGGTGTTGCATCTTTGCCATCTACTTTAAGTGTTGCATCTTTACTAATATCTCTTATATAAGTCCATTTATCTGTGCCGTAGCTATCATTTACTGGGCTATTTGCAAAGTTTATTTGAATTTTAGCAATAGCTGGAATAAAACTATAAAAATCTAATACTTCTTTATCAGGGTTGTCACTTTTTGGATCATCGCTTAGTCCTATATCACAGCCAATTAGTCCATTACTATTTGGTGTATTACGAGCACTTCCTGCTTCGC
>CALEHZ010000180.1 GCA_937875715.1 uncultured Campylobacter sp.
GTTATAATAGATGGACAACTTTACAAAAAATTAGATGGTGATGAAATAGAGAAGATAAATGCTTCAAATTCATATACTATAGGTTCAAATGAATCATCTACTAATGAAGTTAGATTTAGATTAATAAATGAAAACAACTTAGAATATAACGGTGTAGTTAGAGCTAAATTTAATCAAAATAAAGATTTAAGCAATATAAAAATATCAAGAAGTAATGACTATGTAGGAATGAATTTAGATTTATCTGATACTGGATATTTGGCTGGAGATAAGTTAATTGTAACTATTAAAAATCTAGATTTAGATGATACTGTAGTATCAAAAAGAACATATACTGTAGGAGAAAATAAGATAATAACAGTTTATCCAGATAGTGGAAAAACTTTCTATAGTGGAAATTATGAAATAACTATAACTGATTCTAATGGAAAAACTGAAGTTATAAAATATACTCACTCTGTTGCTAAAATAGCAGGAGCTACAATATCTGCAACTCAAGATGGAAATGTAACTCTTAAATGGGATACTCCATCTGAACAAGTTACTTCAGTTGAAATCTTATGGGATAAGACTACTGAGTTTGATGACGCTAATTTAGTTAAAGTAGATAAAGGTAATAATTCAGTTACTTTTAATAGTGGTCAGACACCTGGAAATCCAGTTTATTGTATAGTGAATTTCCTAGATTCTCAAGGAAGATTAGTTCAACAAGACTCATTAAGCGTTAAAATACCAAATGATCAGTCTAATAGCTTAGTTAACTTTAAAATAACAGAGAAAAGTAATACAAGCGTAGAACTTACTTGGAATAAAACTTCTAATAAACCTTTTGTAAAAGCTCGTTTAACTATAAATGATAAAGTATTTGATTTAAAAGATTATCCAAGCCTTGCTTATGATGATTTAGTAAAATATTTTGGCAAAGATGAAGTGAATTTAATAAAAAATTAGCAAAAATACTTGACTTTTCTTTTTTAAGATGATATTAAAGCGAATTATGCTAGAATTCCGCCCAAATTTTTGGGGACGAATATGAATGTTTTTAGTTTGGATAGATTACAAAATGCTTTCAGCACGGTTTTTGCCAATAAACAAGAACTTTTAAATAGTGGCAAAATAGAAAATCATGTGAATAAGGATGATGCCGAGTTGCTACAAAAATTCGCAGATGGTGATGAAGCCGTGGTGCAGCAGTTTACACAATTAAATGATGATGATATTTGTGTAATGAAAGCATTAGGGCTAAAAAGTGAGTAGTATTGATTTAAATGCTGCCCACAGAGCTTTAAATGCTTTTAACAAGTTTTTAAAAAATAACCATAATATCAGCGTTAGTGAAGAAGAAGCTGATGAGCTTTTAATTTCTACCTTTAATCAATACGCAAAACACATAGAAAAACACGATATTCATGTAAATGCTGCGTGTCCTTATAAAATGTTGTCTTGGATATCTTTTTTATTGGCTGAAAAATATAAAGATGATGAAATAAAGGCAAAAATGTTTTTGAATGCTGGCGCAAAAACAATGAGAGCATTGTTAGCTAGGCGTGCTAAAACGCCAAATGATAATGTCACAAAGCTTATAAATATGTGCATGGCAGAAATTAAAGAAGATGGAATAGTAGGCATAGGCAGGAATGGATTTTATATGTCTTTTAAATTATTAAGTGAATCTAATATTATACATAAATAATAGTAATTAACTCATCCCTAGTTCATTATTCATCGCACTTATGCGGCTTTCTAGCACTTCTTTTATATAGCCTTTTGCGCGTTGCACGGCTGGGCGCATAAATGGTCTAGGCTGAACAAATCCGTGTGTTTGACCTTTGTAGCTTCTTTCGCCTTTGTGGCTTATATAGTGTCCATACTCTACCATATGAGCGTAGTATGCGCTTAGCTGTGCCTTGCCAGTGCTAGAATATCCTGCTAGATAGACTTTTTTGCCTTTGTATTTCATACGCTCGTAGCTTTTTTTACTTACTTTGCGTATTTTTCGCACGAAAATAGCGCGTTTTATAATAGCTGGGCTTGGTGAGCGTGAGCTAGCGTCTATGATATGTTTTGCCATTTCGCCGCTGTCTTTTGGGGCGTGGGTTCTAGCATCATCTCTAATCCGCCTTGTAATTTCTTTTAATGCTGGCTCGCAGGCTTTACGCCTAATGTTTTGCGGATATGCTTTTAGGGCATTCATTAAGGTTTCTAACCCTTCAACCTTAAAACTCATATAATCATCAGCCATTTTTGCTCCTTATGCGATTTTAGCTTTTATATTTTGTTCGCAAATTGGCGTAAATAAATGCTCTTGTTTGATTTTACCTGTGCCTTTGCCGTTTAATTTCTGCCTTTTTGCTACATTATAAACGCTTTTAAATCTATCAAGGGGCATTTCATATTCGCTTATAAAAACTTTATAGTCCTTTTTGGCTAGATTTTCCACAAAGTCATAAAATCCAGCGTGATTAAAATCGCCACTGATATAACCCGCTGTATTTATATAAGGTGGGTCGCAATAAATCACGCACTCATCTGGAGCTGGTAAATCTATATTTAAATAAGAGTCTTGAAATATTTGTAAATTTTTACAATCCAAGCATTCAAGTTCTCTTAACCTTTCTAGCCTTCGTAAAGAATCTGAACCAGCTAAGCCTTCTATTGAATTAGCAAAATCATACAATGCTAAAAGCCCCCCCCCCTGAAGCTTTATTTTGTCTTACAACTTCTTTTTTAAATGCTAGCCTGCGCTCTTTGCTATTTGGCAGATTTAAAAGAGAAGTTACATTAAAGCCATATTCTCGCAAAGGTAAAGGGTTTTTCTCTACTACAAATTGCCATAATGCTTTATTAAATAATTCTAGTTTGCTATTATATAAATAATTATTTTTGCCACCCTTAGTGCCAAAGCTCCAAATATAGCGTATATAAGGGTCGCTTGTGTGTAGTTCTTTATACATTTCACGGCTTATCCATCGTTTTTCATCTTTAAACTTGCCTTTTATAGCATCTAAAAATAGCTGTGGCGCATCGCCTATATCATTTGCTATAAATCGCTCGTATTTACCACTAAGCATTGCGCAATGTGTCATCGCACAGCCACCAGCGAATAAATCTACAAAGTATTTAGCACTCGGCATTTGTGCTATCAATCTCTCTGCGATTTGATTTTTGCTACCCATATAGCCCACGCCGTAGCGTTTTACCTTTTGGCTTTTATTATTTGTTGGCGTTTTAGCACCCAAAAACTCAGGGTAAAAATCCCACAAAAATTGCTCTTTATATTCAGCCATTTTTGCTCCTTAGGCGTGATTTTGGAATGTAGCTTTTTTGCTTTGAATTTTCTGAATTTTCTGAATTTTCTGAGTTTCCAGCTTCGTCCATATTTAAAGGCTGTAAGTAAATATCGCCATTTTCTATGTCGTTTAAATCCTCTAATTTTCGTATGTCATTTGCGCTATAAACGCCGATATTTCTGCCTATATTATAAGCTTCAAAGCGGCTTTTCATGTCGCCACGAAGTAACCCAGCTAGATTAAACTTAAAATAGTATTTTTCTTGTTCGCTCTCATTTAAAAGGCGGTGATTAAATGCCTTTTCTATCATCTCACAAAGTGGGCGAATAGTGCTATCCACAAAGGTGATTTTTAGCTGTTCGGCATTATCAAATGTCGCCCTACTCAAATCGCCGATTAAATGCGGTGGCACTCTAAAAATCCTAGCAATATCAGCTACTTGAAAGTTTTTAAGCTCCAAAAACTGCGCATCTGAGTTATTTAGGCTTAAGGCTTGAAACTTCGCCCCACCTTCAAGCACTAAAGTTAAATAATGCTTTTTAAAAACTTTTGCTCACTGTGTTGTGGCTTAAAGCCCCACTGCTGTTTTAAAGGACGAAGCTCTTGTATGCCCCCTTGCTTTAAGTGGCAAATCCAGCCAAATGTTTATTTTAGCTTATCAAAAACCAAAGACAAAAACTCCACTTCCTGCGCGTTTATCATGCTCTCTGCCCCTTTTAGCTCGTATTTTTTGGCGATTTGGATTTTTTGCTCTTTGTATTTCACCCAGGCTCTTTGCGCGGCTCGCATTTTGTCTTTTTTCTCATTATCCAGAGCTTTCATGATTTTTTTATAAAGTGCGTTTAGCTCATCATCAAGCTCTTTGGCACTTTTTTTCAAATCTCCACTTTCAAAATCCTTTTTATCCAAAATATTTTCTAAAAAATCAAGCTCATTTTGCGAAATTTTTTCAAATACTCCAGCCTTACGAAGCCCCAAAATTTCAGCTATTTCATCAGTTTTTGTCCTATAATCCCTAAAAAGCTCATAAAACCCCCTCTCATCTACATCAGCAAAAGCATAATCAACCGCAAAAAACGCAGCCTCCAAGGCCAGATGATACTGCTCGCCGCGGTTTTCTAGCTCTTTACAGCTTGGCCTGTCCTCCGCTCGCCCTCTTATCTCCCATCTACACGCGTTTTGTAACACTGGCCCATCATTTGCCCCCACTTGCTGCGAATAATACTCCAAAAGAAAATCACAAGAGCGCTGCGGAATGTCAAATTTTAACAAATTAACCATATAGCTAGGCGCAGCGCAATACTCCTCATACATTTCTATCGCCTTTTGCTCGTTTTTTGCCACGCCTTTGCCTTCAAAGTACATTTTTGCCACATCCATACAAGAGGGCTCAAAGCCGTATTCACAAGCCTTGGAATTGTATTCAAAGTTTAGTTTTTCATCCTTTGGCGCATACTCGCTGCCGTTTGCATACTCATCAGCCACATTCATACAAGAAAAAGCGATTTTATCATTATAACAGGCTCTTTTGTCCTCCAAAAACTGCTCCTTTTTGCTGATCTCACCCTCATCGCCAAAGGCAAATACTGCTAATAAACAAAGTAGAAATTTTTTCATTTTTATCCTTAATAAGTGGGATTAAAATTCTAGAATTTAGCCCTCAAATTCTATCAAAAACATACCTATGTATCTGTCTTTTTGACCCTCTTCTTGTTCGTAAAACTCTGCCCTATAAAGCTTGCCAGCTTTATCAATGCTAAATTTTTTTATCATGTCTTTTTGCGTGATTTTTATGTCGCTTTCGTTTTTGTTTATGCCCTCATAGCCGATTACATTTACTCTTATATTTTCTTGGCTCTTGATTTCTATGCTATTTTTTACACTTAGCTTTGAGCCAAAGGCGACTATTTCATCATTGCCGTCTACTATCACCCTAGCTTGTTTGGCGTAAGAACTAAAAGAAAAATATTGCGGTCTAAGCCTTGTTAAAAAGCGATTTGCGTAGTAGACATTTATATTATTT
>CALEHZ010000181.1 GCA_937875715.1 uncultured Campylobacter sp.
ACGCTTTTGCCCTCATATACTAGCTGGGCTTCATAGCCTTTGAAGTCTTTTGGCTTTTCTAGTGTTATGGGTATGGTTCATACCCCCCCCCTACTCGCACCGACCTCATTTGCTAGAAACGAACAGCGCAAACGCTTTTAAAATCAGCTTCATTCATAAAGCCATATAAGGGCGCAAAAACTCCACTAGCTAAATACTTAGCATCGCAAAAACTATCAAAATCAAGTTCTATTTTCATAACTTTTCCTTATTTTCACTGATTTTTTGCTTATTTTTTAGGCGAATTTTTGCTACATCCTCACAAATCTAGTAAAACCGAAGATTTTGCCTTTTTGTTTCTTTATTTTTGCTTAAAGTATTTTTTTGTGTAATTATAAGGGTAAATTCTAGAATTTAACACTAGGAATTCTAGATTCTAAATTCTAGAATTTAAAGCTATAAATTCTAGAATTTAGAATTTAGCGTTAGAATTCTAGAATTTAAGCCTTTTCTTTTGCCTCTAATTTCTCAAAGTCAAACTCATCAGGGTGTTCTATAGCGTAGTTAAACTTCTGCCTATCAATCTTTTTATCCCAGATTCCTACGATTAGGCAGGCGACTGCGTTTCCGCACAGATTGCCCACCGCACGCATTTCGCTCATAAACTTATCCACACCAAGTAGCACCGCCACTGTCACCACAGGTATGACATCATGCATAGAACCAAGCGTTCCAGCTAGCACCACAAAGCCAGATCCTGTCACACCCACAGCACCCTTGCTTGTCACCATCAAAATAAGCAAAATGCTAAGCAAATGTGAAAAACTAAGCTCTATATCAAAAGCCTGAGCCAGAAATATCACACAAGCTGAGAGATAAATATTCGTACAATCTAGATTAAAAGAATAGCCAAAAGGCGTGATCACGCCAACGCAGCCTTTGTGGATGCCAGCGCTTTCTAACTTTTTCATAAGCGGCGCAAGGGCTACTTCACTAGAACTTGTCGCAAACACGACTAGCACTTCTTTTGCGATAAAGCGCATGAACTTAAAGATATTAACCTTAGCAAAATAACAAATCGCGCCAAGTATCACAAAAATAAACACTAGGCACGAAATAAGCATAGTGCCAAGCAAGCTCAGCATACCGATGAGGCTCTCAATGCCAAACTTGCCGATGAGATACGCCATCGCGCAATACGCCGCCAAGGGACTTAGCCACATAAAAACGCTAAGAGCTTTTAGCACCCAGTGCTGTGCTTTTTCAATAGGTTTTATGAAAAACTCTTTGATTTTCTTTGGCGCAAAGCTTAGCGCAATAGCCAAAATTAAAGCCATAAAAAGCACTTGAAGCGTGTTTGCCTTAATAAATGGCGTAATTACGATAGTTAGGGACAAAAGAGCGTTTTTAATAACGCCAAGCACGAGAGCAAAGCCACTAAGTGCGCTTAAATCATCGTAAACAAAAAGCGGAGTTTTTGGCACTGCACCTGCTAGTATCGCCCAGACTGAGCCTACATTTTTTGCCCCGCTTGAAAACTTCTCCACGCTACTAGCATCAAAGGAGCTCACATCTAAGTGCATACCCACGCCAGGCGCAAGCAGCAGCGAGCCAAAAATCCCCACCGCAAGTGCGATGGTGCTAACCACCTCAAAATAAACAAAGCCCTTAAATCCTATGCTGCCAAGGTCTTTTAGGCTTTCTAAGCCAACAATGCCTGAGATGATAGTAAGAAAAATTATAGGTCCCACCATCCACTTTAAAATCATTATAAAA
>CALEHZ010000182.1 GCA_937875715.1 uncultured Campylobacter sp.
GTCACATTGTCATATAAGGCTATCAAATAACGATAAAATCATATTTAACTCTTGTGACATTTTAGTGACAGCATTTTATATAATTATCCCACTATGTCATAAAATGCTAATATATTCAAGTTATATTTATGACACTTTTTTCAAATCAAAATGAGCAAACAAGGATTAAAAGAACATAATTCAGGCATTTTAAAACAACTTGACAAGCTTTTTGTGATTTTGACAAATCTAAATACACCAAAAAGCTAGTAGAGCCAAAGCAAATAAAAAAGCAAAAAGCCGAAGTGGCAGAGCTAAAAGCTGGTTTAGAGAGTGCGAAGCAAAAAACAGCATTTTAAAACTTTTTGATTTGCAACCTTTACAAACAGCAAGTTTAAAAACTAAAAATTTCTTAGCTAATTTAAAGCAAAAAAATAAAAAATGCTTTTAAACGCACAGAAACAGCTCAAAATTCAACGAAGGGCATTTTAGATAAAAATCAAAAAATGCTAGAAAATGATAGAATTCAATCAATGCTAGAAGAAATTACTACAAGATTAGCTAAAAAATCGCTAGATTTGTTTGTCTTACACATAAAGAGCATTTTTTTTGATTTTGCCCGAACAATAGGAAACCGCACTTCGCTACGCTCCGTGCTTTTTATGTGGGACGACCTCTGACGGTCGCCCACACCCACCCAGTCAGCCAGATTTCGCCACAGAATTTTTTCGCTACGCTCAAAAAAATTTGGCGAAATCTGCCTCAACGTTCATTAAAATCATCAAAGTTGTTTTTCTTATCAAAGTGTTTTGAATTTTTATTTTCACTAGATGCTAAAAAAGAAGCCTTTCATCTAGACTCCTAGCTATTAGCTACTAGGAGTTCCATTTTTTGCTCCTTTGGATTTTGTAATAGCAATATATCAAAAAATTAACAAAAGATTTTTAAAGTTTATTGAAGTGTGTAGTTTTTAGGAAGTTTGCATATTAGCAATAATAATAAAAGAACAAGTGCTTGAAAACTCTGGGCGATAAAGCACCTTTTCCAAACACTTGCGATTAGGATGATAACTTCTTTTTACTTAAAATTTTCTTATGAAAAAATAGATAGTAAAAAATTATTTTACTAGACCAAGATTTTTTAATCTTTTGTAATCTTGTTCGAGATTATCTCCACCTTTATCTGGGTCTTCCCCAAATATACTGATAATTTCTTCTTTTTTGGCTTTAGATGGAATAAGATTAGAATTAATTATATAGCTATAATCAGCTAATATACCCATTTTTTCATATGGCGTTAATTTTTGCTTATACCAAGTATCGCATATTTCTTTTGGATTTTTATTTGTTTCTTTAATCCGTTTAAAAAGCCTTTTTAATGTATAATTACAATCTGATAACATAAATTTCTTTTCTTCCTCTTTTGATATTAAATTATATTCTGACAAAATTCCTATGTCATAAAACTTTCTTCCTTCTTCAGAGTAAAATGGATAATAATCATCTGAGTCATCTTTCATAAGCTTATTATAATCCAATTCATCTTTTAAATAATATTTATATATTTCTAAGGTACTATTATAATGCTTTTTATTTTTCTCAAATTTTTTATTAAAAAATTCACAAGTTTCTTTGATATTTATATTACTTGGGATACCTTCTTTTTTAAGATAAGCTTCACAATCGACTTGCTTTTCTGTATTTTCAATATCCGCCCCAAAAAGTGCTGAACCAACAAGGCTTAAAGCCACCATTGATTTTAGAATTGTTTTCATTTCACGTCCTTTAGTTTGAATTTTAAAATGGAATTATACCTTAAATATTTAGTTTTAACTAAATTGTTATTGAGAATTTTGTCGAGCTTAACCTAGCCTTCACTCGCCTTCACTCGGATTTTAATAAATTTATTGATTTTTTTTAAAAAATATATTATACTTTCGTATAAACTTAAAAGGATACACTATGGAAGTAACGCTTAATAAATGGGGTAATTCTATGGGAATTAGAATTCCAAATTCTCTTATAAAGCAATTAGATTTAAAAGAAAATATGCTTTTAAAAATCAATGCCATTAAAAATAAGCTAGTAATTGAGAAAAAAGAAAAAAGCATAGAGAGCTTGTGTGAAAAAATCACAGATGAAAATCTAAATATTTATAATGATTTTTCTAGCGTAGGCAAAGAGTGGTAAAATGATGGACTACACACCACAAAAAGGGCATATTGTTTGGATTGATTTTAATCCACAGCTTGGTAGTGAACAAGCAGGTAAAAGACCAGCATTAGTGTTAAGCCCTAGCATTTATAATGCTAAAACTGGGCTTTGTCTAGTAGTTCCTATCACTACGCAAATTAAAGGCTATCCATTTGAAATGCCTATAAAAACAAAATCAGTAAATGGCGTAGCACTTTGCGACCAAATAAAAAGCTTTGATTATAAAGCAAGGAATTTTGTCTTTGCCGATAATCTTAGTAAAAATAGCTTTAATGAACTTGTAGAGTTTATAAATAGCGTTATAATAACTAAGTTGAAAAAGGAAATAGAATGAATAGCGTAAATAATGTCAAACAAAATAATGAACAAAAAAATAAAAATACAACTCGTATGATTACTCGTGAGGAGTTTGAAAAAACTAGACAATATGGACTTGAAAAATTAAAAGACCCAGAAATTCGTGCTGTATTTATGCGTTTAAAGGATAAGTAAGGAATAAAAATGATAGAAAGAAATGTGAATAACATAAATGAAGGTAATAAAAAAAGAAGATTTGCTGTTGATGATATAAAAAAATTTATTGATGCAGAGAGGGTTGATGATACAGTTTTGGTTTTACACGGACTTCGTAGAACTGGTAAAACTACAATGATGAACCAAATTATCGAAGATTACAGAGATAGCGTAAAATGTGCTTTTCTTGAAATTGAAAAAAAAGATACTATGGATAATATATATCTAAAACTAATGGAATTAAGAGATGAAGGTGTGAAAATTGTATGCCTTGATGAAATTACAAATGCTGAAGATTTTATAGAAAATTCAGCTGTTTTAGCAGACATTTTTGCTAGGGATGGTATGAGAATAATACTGGCAGGGACAAATTCATTAAGTTTTAATTTTGCCGATAGAGATGCCTTGTTTGATAGAACTTTTTGGATTCAAACCACTCATATACCATATGCTGAGCATAGCTATGTGTTAGGAACTACTGATATAGATGATTATATAAGATATGGTGGTTTGATGGAGCGTGGCAAAAAAGTGAATGAAATTTTTAACAAGATAGAGATGAAAAGATATTTAGACTCCGCTGTTTCTGATAATATTATATCTAGTATTAAAAAGGACTATCGAGATAATTTACTTCAAGATGTACCGACCAAAGAGTTAAAAGCGATTATAGCAAAAATGGTAGAACTTTATAGTGGTTCTTTTAAGAAGGAACAAATACAAAATGAATTAAAAAGTGTTAGTCTTAATGTAGCATTAGATTTTTTATATAAAACAGAGTTTAAAGATATAATTAAGCCATGATGATAAACAAAATATAACTAGAGATTTTGCTAAAATTATTGAAGCTAGTGAAGAAATAACAACTAAAATAACAAATAATATAATTGAAGATTTAAAAGATTATTTTGTGGATATAAATTTATTATCTACAACAAAAAAGCGGATTTTTTCATACGACACAGACAATGGTTGGTTAGAAAGAGAACAACAAAATCAATTTTACATAATACAACCAGCA
>CALEHZ010000183.1 GCA_937875715.1 uncultured Campylobacter sp.
CCATCTATGTAGTCTTCTCTTTGAGCCAATGGATTTGGCAAAAATATCTTTGTAGCACTTTGTTCTATCAAAGTTTTAGCAATGCTAAGATTTAAAAAGTCCTCCACGCTTTGTGTAGCTAGACGCAAAAAGCCATTTTGCTTACGAATAGTTTTAAACTTATTTTTTACTTCATTTGCTACTACATCATTTTCTAGCCATTTCCACGCCTCATCAATATCACAAATAAAGCGTCTTCCATCAGCTTGATCCATAACTCTCCATAAAATATAATAGCTTAAAATTCCACCCACAGCCTGATCGTCTAAAAACTCAGTTCCATCAATGCCATAAATATTTGCTTCATTATCAAAGCTTAAAGAGTCTTTTTCATTGTCAAAAACCCAACCAAATTCCTTACCTTTTGAAAAAGCACTTAGCCTTGCTTTTAAGCTATTATTATCGTTTATATCCTCAGTTAAATTTTCTAAAAGCAAAGATATAGGATATTTGCGCTCTTCTTTAGAAAATTCACGCATTATAAAATCTACAGCATCTCCGATTTGCTTTTCTTCTTTTGCGTTTAGCACCTCGCCTTTGCGTGTTACAAGCATAGCAATAAGCCCTTTAAGTAGCCTTAAATTTTCTGGTGTGTTTTCCATCCAAAATGGATTAAAGCCAGTAGGCACGCCGTTTTTAATCTCAATGTATTTTCCACCACTTGCTAAAATATTTCCCTTCGCGCCATAATCCTTATCTAAATAAAATGAAATAAGCTTCTTTTTATCCTCTGGTGTGCCCTCAGGGAAAGTGCTAGGATCAGCATATTTTTGCATTTGGTTAAAGGTAAAGTTCATAAACACAGTCTTACCACTACCACTTTGTCCAAGCACCAAGGTATTTGCCAAAAATAGCTCGCCAAAGTCGTTTTTACCATAATCACTTTGATGAAAGTTTAGCGCATAAGGACTTTTATTTGGCGTTTTTAAAATACACACCGCATCACCCCAGCAGTTTTTGTCATATTTGCCACGATCAAAGTTATGCAGTGCTATAAAAGAGCTATAATTATGCGTTGAAATCATGCTTACTTTAGGGCGAATTGAAAAATTACAAGGCAAAATAGAAAAATAAGAAGCAGGCATAGCAATGCTTGCAGTATTTACCATTAGCCCAAGTTCGTTTAGATAAGTAATAGCGTTGTTTGTATTTGCCCTGCACTCTTCAAAAGTATCACCAAAAATGCTAAGCACAAAGTGATAATTACCAAAGCCTATATCACCGCTTGTAAGCTGGTCTAGTGCAGTTTCTAGCTCTTTTACTTGGCTTAGGGCATCATCTTCGCTTGCTATTAGCTGCTTTCTTTGCTTGTTTAGAGCGTCTTTTGCATCTATGATTGAAAGCGGCTTAAAGCTTTGAGCTAGCGTGTATTCGCAGTTCATATACATTAAAGTATCTAAAATTCCAGCATAAGTTTTATTTGTATAATCTTGTATTTCAATTATGCGGAAAAATTTATTTTTTTCATCGTTGTATTCAATCTGAGCGGTATTGCTTGAAAAATAAAGATGATTTATAGAACCTGTTAAATAAGTAGAGATCTGCGCTGGCAGCACTCTTACTCTTTGCCATCTATTACCAAGCAAGAAATTATAAAACGCTAGCTGATGACTATAAAGCTCATCATCAACTTTGTAAGTAATTTTGGCTTAAAAGCAGCCAGATTGCTCTCTAAGCGAAGCAAATATTCTTCATGTTTTTTTAGGCAGTGTTCAAAAAGCTTTTTATTTTGTTCAACGGAGTTTTGATTAAACATTTTTTGCTCTAAGCGCCCAATTGGCGAGTAGATTATCGTTATATAAAGTCCATTTTCATACGATGAGACACCATTAAATCCTTTATAATACTTCTCATCAATTTCTTTTAAATATTTATTATTAAATTTTGAGTTTAATTTTCTACTTGTTTTATATCTAATATTGTGAAAATAAAAACTTACAGGCTCATTTGCAAAAGCCTTATAGCACATATTTAGCATATGATTTTTGCTATCTAGCACCTCATCACTCTCGCACTCAAAGCTGATTCCTTGTAAATTATAAGTGCTTACAAGCAAATGATCTTTTGTGATTACCACACCATCTGCTAAAATAGAACTAAAAGGAATAAGTTTCTCAAAGCTAGGTTCTGCTTTTAGCTCGCATAAAGATAAAGTTGGCATTTTTAGCCTTTTTTTGTCGTAGTCATTTTTATAAACACTAGGGCTATAAGTCTTGCCTTTGTGAAATTTCGCTGAAAGCGGACTTGTAAAAAACTTCATTTTCAAAAAAAGCAATCTAAAAATAAAATCATCCTTTTTTGTCATTAGTCTAAGAACTAAATAAGCTGGCAGCAAAAACGCCATTATGAAGTAGTTTTGCGAATAAACAGAAACTATAATAAATCCACCAACAGTGAAAAGAAAGGGTGCCATCGGCACCCCAAAAAGCATAGCTGGGCGAGTAAGCGCCTTAAATAGCGGCTGAGAGGTCATTATTTACCGCCACCACCATCAGGAAGCAAGATTCCAGCTAATGCAGCTGCTACACCTATTAAAAGACCGCCTATAAAAATAGGGGCAACTTCTTGGAAAGTTTTGCCTTGGAACATGATTTTATATCCGCTCCACATAATAGACAAGGTCATAATCAAAGCACCAGCACCTCTAAGATAAGCATTTATAGTCTTTATAAATGTATCTGCTTTGTCTAGGTGCTTGATCTCATCATTACCAAGCAAACAGCCTAAAAAAACTACTGAAAGTAGCAGCCCTATGCGCAAAAATCTAGATGTATTTTGTGGCATATTTTCTCCTTTTTGAAAATATTGACCCTAGCCAAGAGCCAATGA
>CALEHZ010000184.1 GCA_937875715.1 uncultured Campylobacter sp.
TTAATAAATAAAAATTAAATACAATTCCAAGTTTTGTTTATGAAAAATTCAAATAAGGAGCGAAAATGGACAATCTGCAATCTGTGCAATCTGCGCTAAATGCTAGATTAGACGCATTAGAGCGTATGCCAAAAATGAAAAATGGCAGCATAATGCAAACACTAGAATCTCACGGCTTTACTAGACGTGATTTTATGAAATGGGCTGGTGGTATGACAGCTCTTTTAGCACTACCTGCAAGCCTTGCGCCAAGCGTGGCAAAAGCAGCTGAAATGGCAGATCGTCTGCCTGTGATTTGGCTACATATGGCTGAGTGTACAGGATGCTCTGAGAGCCTTCTTAGAAGCGATACACCTACAATTGATAGCTTGATATTTGATTATATCAGCCTTGAATATCACGAAACAGTAATGGCAGCAAGTGGCTGGCAAGCTGAAGAAAATCTAGAAGGCGCTATAGAAAAATATAAAGGACAATATGTGCTAATGGTAGAAGGCGGAATTCCTACTGGTTCTAACGCCTTTTATTTAAGCGTTGGGCCACTTGGCAAAACTGGCGAAGCTCACGCAAAAGATGCTGCAAATAACGCTGCTGCTATTTTTGCAATTGGAACTTGTTCTAGCTTTGGCGGTATTCAAGCAGCAGCTCCAAACCCAACTGGCGCACAAGCACTTAGCAAAGTAACAAATAAGCCAGTTATAAATGTGCCAGGATGTCCGCCAAGCGAGAAAAATATCGTAGGAAATGTGCTTCATTTCTTATTATTTGGGACATTGCCAGCACTTGATAACTACAATAGACCAAAATGGGCTTATGGCAATAGAATTCACGATCTTTGCGAGAGACGCGGACATTTTGACGCCGGTGAATTTGTTGAACAATTTGGTGACGAGGGCGCAAAAAAAGGATATTGCTTGTATAAAGTAGGCTGTAAAGGTCCATATACTTTTAATAACTGTTCGCAAGAAAGATTTAATAGCCACACAAGCTGGCCGATTCAGGCAGGGCATGGCTGTATAGGCTGTTCTGAGCCAAATTTCTGGGACAATATGGGGCCATTTGAAGAGCCTTTGGGCGATAGATTATATAAAAGTGCCTTTGGTGGCTTGGGTGCTGATGCAATCGCTGATAAAATCGGCATTGGAGTGCTAGCAGTAACAGGTGTAGCAATAGCAGCACACGCACTAATTGCAAGTGTTCAAAAAGATAAAGAATAAGGGGCAAAATATGGCACAAAAAATAATTGTAGATCCTATCACACGCATTGAAGGACATTTGCGCGTAGAAGTAGTAGTAGATGAAAATAATGTAGTAAAAGAAGCTTATAGCGGCTCAACTCTTTGGCGTGGAATCGAGCAAATTGTAAAGGGTCGTGATCCACGCGATGTGGGCTTTATGACTCAAAGAATTTGCGGTGTTTGTACTTTTTCACACTACCGCGGCGGAATTGAAGCAGTAGAAAACGCTCTTGGAATTCAAATCCCACTAAATGCTGAACTAACTAGAACTTTAATGAACGCAGCTTTGTTTATGCACGACCATCCAGTTCATTTCTATCAATTACACGCACTAGACTTTGTAGATATCGTAAGTGCTTTAAGTGCTGATCCAAAAAAAGCCGAAGATGAAGCATTTAATTACTGCGATACTCCATATGCTTGCGGTGCTGATCATCTAAAAGCTGTGCAAGCAAAGGTAAAAGCTTTCGTTGAAAAAGGGGCTCTTGGACCATTTGCTAACGCATACTGGGGACATAGCACTTATCATTTAACAGCAGAGCAAAATCTAATCGCTCTAAGCCACTATTTAGAGTGCTTAAGAGTTCAAAGAACAGCAGCGCAAATGATGGCAATCTTTGGTGGCAAACAACCTCACCCTCAAAGCCTAACGGTTGGTGGTGTAACTTGTGTAATGGATATAAAAAGCCCAGCACGCTTAGGTGAATATATGGTTAAATTTGGGGAAGTTGCTGATTTCATAAATCGTGCTTACTACCCAGATCTAGTAATGGCAGGCAAAGCCTACGCAAACGAACCAAGCGTGGTAAATGATG
>CALEHZ010000185.1 GCA_937875715.1 uncultured Campylobacter sp.
GAAAGGATAAAAAATGAATTTTCAAAATGAAATCGCCCCACAAAATGTGGAGCTATATAAACCAAATGAAAGTTTAGCAAATCAATACTTAAATCCAGATGAACCTTTTCATTTTGGTATAGAATTTTTAGATGATTATATTAAAGAAATCAATAAATATTCTTATGCTGATTGTCGTCAAATAGAAATGACGGCTATCCAAAACTTCGCTATGATTTTAAATTATGGTGGGCTTGATGATATTTTAGCTTTTAATACGCTTGATATAAGTCCAAGTGGCAGTGGCAAAAGCTCAAACCACGATTTACAAAAAGAGCTGATTTTAAGCCCTATGATAGCAGAACTTGATGAAAAAGAACAAAACATCAAAGAAAAAGAAAGCAAAGACTACAAGCCAAAAGTCTATAAATGCTATCATAATGGAACTAGCACAAGCCCACAATTCTTTTTAAGGTGTGCTAGTGATACAGCAACTCAAATGATAGTATTTGATGAGTTTGGCAGAGCTCTTAAAAGCTCTAATGCTAAAAGCATAATTGATTTTTGTATAGAAAACTGGTCAAAAAATACTCTTACAGCACCAAGTGAGCATAAAAATTACTTACACGGCAGAAAGCAAAATATAAAATGTAAGATATTTTGTGCTATGAATACTACTTTGCTATATTTAGGCAAAGAAACTTATATTCACGAGCTACAAGGTGGACTGCTAAATCGCCCACTTACATATTGTGCCAAAGAAGTAATAGAAAAAGATAATGTGCTAGAAATGGAAGATGAGCTAAAAGCTAAAATCATTAAAAATTCTAGCAGAATTTTAGAATTTGCTAGGACTTTTAAAGACCATAAAATAATCAAAAATCAAATAAATAGCAATCAAATCACCAAGCAATTTAGAGCTTTGATAAAAAGCTATAAAGCAAGTTATAAAGAAAAATACAGAGATTACTTTATAAGGCTTGAATACAATTATAAGGCTATTTTAATTGCTTTACACTATTTAAGCGAGTTTGACTTTTGGAGTAAGAATTCTAGCTACACACCAAGTGCTAAAATATCTAATGAAATCTTTGAAAAAGCATTTTTATTTATGCTAAATTACATTGAGAATTTTGAAGTTATCGTAAATTCACTAGAAAGCAAGACAAAACAAAACGACGACAGACTAGAAAAAATTCTAGTAAAAATCAAAGAATTTCAAAATACTTCTAAATTGCCAATGTCTTTTAGTGCTTTTGGTGCTTTTATAAGACCGAGATTAAAAGCTGATGAGCTTAGAATAAAAATAAGCCCTTTTGTAGAAATCAATCAAAATGGACAAATTATCAGTTTGAATTCTAATGGACATAGGAAAATTATGTCTAATGTCTTATAATGCCAGTCAAAGCATTATATAACCGCACTTTTAGCATAAGACACTAGGTGTCTTATGCTGTCTTATTTGTCTAAAATTTTAAGACAAATAAGACAGAAATAAGACACTTTTTAGACAGCTTAAAATAACGATATTTTAATACTTTTTAGCTATTTTTAGACAATTAGACACCACTTTTTGGCGTATCTAAAAAATAATTTTACGCCAAAAACAAAAGTATTTTAAAAACTACCAATAAAAGCAGAAAATTCAAGCATAAAATTCAAATTTCGCCTAGCTTATCGCCCCACCATTGTAGCACTTTAGCACGATATTTTTTATATTCTGAGTGGTTATAAGCCTTTGTGACTTCGCTTTTTGTGATGTGGGATAAGCAAGATTGAATTATATCATCAGCGCATCCGTGTTCTTCTCTATAATCATTAGCAATAGTAGCAAAAGTCCCACGAAAGCCGTGTAAATCAAGGTCTTTTTTACTATCATATCCTAGATTTTTTAGCATTACACCTAGTGTATTTTCGCTTAAATAATGACTTTTAGATCGCACCGAGCAAAAGACTATATCATTTGTAGCATTTTGTTTGTGTTCTTTTAAAACCTTTAATATTTGCTTACTTAGCGTAATTTCGTGGGGTAGATTTGTTTTTCGCATGCGAGTAGCTGGAATTGTCCAAATGCCTTTTTCTAGGTCAAACTCAGACCAAAGTGCTTTTCTAGCTTCACTTGGCCTTGTGCCAGTATAAAGCTGAAGTAAAGCACACAAACGCACATTATAATTGCCAAAGTAATTACAAATTCGCTTTTTTAGCTCTATTGCTTGTTCTAGTTCGCTTAAATGCGGATGATGTTCTGGCTGATATTTGCCAAATAAAAATGTTATGCTTATATCGTTTGTGGGATTGTATTTACAAAGCTCTTTGTGTAAAGCCCAAGTAAAAAAGCCACTTAAATAAGATTTTGCTTTTTTAAAGCTCTCACGCATATTGTCTTTTATGAGCGGTTCTAATGCTTGAAGTATATCAGCCCTTGAAATTTCAGCCACACTAATATACCAAAAAAGCTTGAAATACTCATTATTATAGCTCATTGCTCTATCTTTATAGCGTTTGCTCCACTGCGTTCGCATTTGTAGATACTCATCAAACATTGTTTTAAAATCAAGCTTTAATGCTCCCACGCCATTTTTAAGCCCTTTTATAATTGCTATTTTGTGATTTGCTTCTGCTCTTGCTTGTTCTAGGCTCATTAGTTTAGCATCGCCAATTGTGATTTTGTGGCGAGTTTTTTTATGGACGAAGTTTAGCACAAAGGTTTTTTGCCCATTTGGCAATAGCCTTAAATAAAGTCCATTGCCATCAGCAATATTTCTTTCTTTTTCTGGCGTTTTTGCTTGTTTTATCA
>CALEHZ010000186.1 GCA_937875715.1 uncultured Campylobacter sp.
GATAGCAAAATGTTTAAAGGTATTTATCCACAGCGAAACTTCCCTATACACCATAATGGTTTTAAACATGAACTTCTAGCCCAATTATTAAAAAATCATAAAGGTAGATTTATTCTTAGCTATAACGATTGCGATTTTGTGCGAAATGCGTATAAAGACTTTAAAATTTTAGAGCCAAAATGGCAGTATACAATGGGGCAAGGCGAGACTAGAATAGGTAAAAATCGCTTAGAACGCGGGGATAATCACAATATAAAACACTCGCACGAACTACTGATAATAAAGGAATAAAAAATGAAAATTAGTGAAGTAAAAACTGCTTTTAAAATAGCAGATGTCGAGTTTATAAAAGGACAAACAAAGTTAAATTTCAAATATTTAGATGAAATAAAAGACGAAAATGGAAATTTGTTAGATAAAAGTATTTTAACACAAAATGTCGCTAGAGTTTATTTAATAGTTGTAAATGGTGAAATTAAAAAAATAGGTGGTTCACAAGATGCTGGTGGCATAAAAGGTACATTACAAATTTATCAAGACGGCGGAGTTAAAGGCAGACCAAGTATAAGAAGTTTTGGAGTGTGGTATTTTTTATATCACACAATATTAACTGGTGCTAAAATTGAGTTTTACATGATATATCAAGAAAATTTCGTAAAAAAAGTAAAAGGTCTTTTTAAATTACATACAATAAAAAATGCAAGTATTAGTTATAAATTTATAGAGCAATGCTGTATAGCCGATTATCTTGGCAAAAGTGGTGGAAAATATCCAGAATGGAATGTTCAAGAGCAAGGTGCTGATTGGCCGATGGAAATAAAGACACAACACGCACAAATCACACAAAACGCACAAACCAGAACAAAAGCAGTAAAAAGAAAAGAAGTAAATATTTAAGGTTTTTTTAATGGATTTAATCAACGATTTTAGAGATAAAACTAGAATTCTAGCGCTCTCAAAGCTTATAAAAGAAAAAAGCAAGGTGCTAGAAAAGCCACTAAATATCATGGAAATTTGTGGTGGGCATACGCATACGATAATGAAGTTTGGTTTGCCACAACTCGTGGGTGAGAAAATCAATTTCGTTCATGGGCCAGGCTGTCCTGTGTGCGTAATGCCACGAAGCTCAATTGACGCAGCTTGTAAGCTAGCAAGTATGGAAAATACGATATTTACAACACTTGCTGATATGATTAGAGTGCCAGGTTCTACTCATAGCTTAGCGCAGCTACGAGCCGCAGGACACGATATTAGGGCGCTTTATAGCCCACTTGATGCGCTAAAAATCGCCAAAGAAAATCCTAGTAAAAATGTAATATTTTTTGCTATTGGCTTTGAGACTACGACGCCGATGTCTGCGGTGCTAGTAGAAAAAACGCTAAATGAAAATGTAAAAAATCTATTTTTTCACATAAATCATGTAACCGTCCCTGCTCCACTTCGTGCGATAATGAGCGATGAAAAAGCACAAATTGATGGCTTTTTGGGCCCTTCACATGTAAGCGTGATAGTAGGAAGTGATGAATATAAGGAGCTTTGCGCAGAGTTTAAAAAGCCTATTGCGATTTCTGGTTTTGAGCCACTTGATGTGATGGCAGGCGTGTTAAATGTAGTAGAACAATGCTTAAATGGCACTTATGAAGTCTATAACGAATATGCAAGAGCGGTCGCCAAAGGGGGCAATGAAGTAGCTAAAACGCTGGTAAATAAATACTTTACGCCTTGCGATATGAACTGGCGTGGGCTTGGCATGATAGAGCAAAGCGGCATGGATTTGCGTGATGAATTCCACGAAATAAATGCTAAAAAACGCTTTGATTGTTCTACTAATTCTAAGCCTGAAAGCAAGGCTTGTATTTGTCCGCAGATTTTAAAAGGCTTGGCAAAGCCCTTTGATTGTAAGGTATTTGGCAAGCAATGTACGCCAAGTAGTCCCATTGGCTCGTGTATGGTAAGTGGCGAAGGTGCCTGTGCTGCCTACTACAAATACGCAAGAAAGTAAATGCAACAAGTGCTTTAATTTAATATTTAGATTTTTTAAAAGCTTTTATGTGATAAAAAAGTTTTTATTGAATTTTATAAAATTCAGTTTTTTTTTAAGTGAATTTTATAAAATTCAGCTAAATTTACTGCAGCAAAAGTGAATTTTATAAAATTCACACTTTTATAAAATTCAATAAAAAAGATGCATAAAATAGTAAATAAAATGCTTTGAAGTATCATTTTAACATATAATTGTATCTTTGAGAAACCACAAATTATACCATTTAAATTATGAAATAATAATGTTTCTTTTAATTTTATTAAATAGCCACCTTATTTAGTGCTATTATTTTGTAAGATTATGAGTGTGATAAATAGCAAAAAAATACGTCAAAAAGAAAAGTATATACCGCACATGGTGCCTAATTTAGCTTTAAAGTATGATAAAATCATTGTTTCAAACTGCCTAAAATCTGCCTAATTTGTGCCTAATGTCAAGTATAAAGTAAAATGCACCACTTATGCATACCAAAAATGCATCACTAAAATTTGCTTTTATATGCTCTTTTAGAACTTTTAATATTTGTTTGCTTAGAGTTATTTTGTGTGGAAATATTTGTTTTTTGCATACGAGTAGTTGGAAGTATCCAAGTGCCTTTTTCTAGGTCAAACTCAGACCAAAGTGCTTTTCTAGCTTTGCTTTATTTTGTGTTAGTATAAAGCTGGAGTAGAGCACCCAAACACAGATTATAATTGCCAAAGTAATTATAAATTCGCATTTTAGCTCTATTGCTTCTTCTAGCTCGTTTAAATACAGATGATGTTTTGGTTGATACTTGCCAAATAAAGATTTTATGTTTATATCGTTTGTGGAATTGTATTTACAAAGCTCTTTATGTAAAGCCAAAATAAAAAACGACTTAAATAAGATTTTGCTTTTTTTAAAATTCTCACGCATACTATTTTTTATGAGCAGCTTTTTATGAGCAGCTCAAGGGCATCAATTATATCGGCCATGCTTGATTTTATCGTTATTTAAATAAACTTTGCTAAATCTTGGTAAATATAGTAAAAAAGTGAAGTGGTGACC
>CALEHZ010000187.1 GCA_937875715.1 uncultured Campylobacter sp.
GGATATAGCGTGGATTTTTGGGATCTTCACCAAGCTTTGAGCGGATACGGCTTATTATGACATCTATGCTTTTGTTTGAGCTGTTTTCGCTGATGGCTGCGCAGTTGTAGATAAACTCTTCCCTACTTATCGCACCGCCTTCTTTTTTGATTAAGTATTGTAAGATATCGTATTCAGCGATGGTTAGGGCAAGTGGCTCACCTTTAAAGCTGATTGTGTGGGCAAAATCATCACAGACTAAATCTTTTTGTGAGTTTATGTTTGCCAAACTACCGCCAGCAGTGCCATTTCGGCGTAAATGGCTTTTTATACGCACTAAAAGTTCTTTTGGATTATAGGGCTTTGGCAAATAATCATCAGCGCCAAACTCAAAGGCATTTACTTTGTCGTTTAAATCGTGGCGTGCGCTTGAAATGATAATGGGCACACCGTGCTTTTTGCGGATTTCTTTACACACCTCAAGCCCATCAAGTCCAGGCAAAGATAGGTCTAAAATCACCAAATCATATTTATTTACCTCAAGTTCGCTAAGCCCCATATATGGATCATCACAGGTCTTTACGCTCATTTCAAATTGCTCTAAATACTCGCTTAAAATCTCAGCTAATTCCAAATCATCTTCAATCATCAAAATTTTTATCATTTTTATTCCTTTTATATTCTTTTGCTTTTTTAAACTTTTCAAGTGCGTTTGCGCTTTTAATAAGCGTGCTTTGCGCCGTCTCATCAGTCCTTAAACAAAGCGCTAAATTTACAAAAATTTCCAAGGCTTTTGGATAGCTGTCATGTAAAACAGCTGGTTCGATTCCTTCTAAAAACTTTTCATTTTTGTTCATTAAAAGAGTGAATTTTTCGCTATTAAAATCAGCTCTTTTAATGGCTTTTATTACGCTTATTGCGACTTTTTCTAGCGCCCTTAGATACTTTACTCTAATAAATCTTTCATCATTTTTTGTCATTTTGTGATTTTAGCAAAATTTTAGGATTTTTTAGGTGAATTTTATAAAATTCACTTCATAAAATTCAGTTTATAAAATTCGCTTTTATAAAATTCAAAATAAAAATATAGTATTTTTATATATTTTTATTTAAAATACGATTATTTAATATTTTAAAAATTATAGTAAAATACTTGACATTTTAAATTTTTTTCGTTATACTTCGCAAAATTAAAAAATTTTAAGGAGATAAAAATGTCTAACTTAGATCAAAAAACTTTACACCAAGAGACCTTAGCTACTCACGCAGGTCACGACTCAGCCACTGCGCCTCATGGCAGCGTAAATGTTCCACTCTATCTTACAAATGCCTTTGACTTTGGCACCAGTGAGCGTGGCGCAAAATTATTTGCCCTGCAAGAACTAGGTCAAATCTACACTCGCCTTACAAATCCAACCGTTGATGCGCTTGAAGCAAGAATCGCAGCAGTAGAAGGCGGCAAAGGTGGAATTAGCGCATCTTCTGGCTCGGCTGCGATTTTTAATTCTATTATAAATCTAGCAGGCGCAGGAGATAACATAATAGTGGCTAAAAAAATTTATGGTGGCTCATCAGCTCTACTTAATAACACGCTAAAAAACTTTGGCATTACTTCAAAAATATTTGATAGTGATAACGCTGATGATTTAGAAAGTTTGATTGATGATAAAACAAAGGCAATTTTCTTTGAGAGCCTCTCAAATCCGCAAATTGCCGTAGCAGACACCCAAAAAATCGCAAAAATCGCTGATAAATACGGCGTTGTAACTATCACTGATAACACAGTTGCCACGCCAGCTCTTTATCAGCCTTTAAAACACGGCGCAGATGTAAGCGTGAGCAGTGCTACAAAATATATTTGTGGTAATGGTAGCGTGATGGGTGGAGTTATAGCTACAAGTGAGCATTTAAACGCAAAATTAAAAAGCAATAAAAGATATCCATATTTTAACGAACCAGAAATCAACTACCACGGGCTTGTTTTTGCGTCTTTGCCTGATGATTTTGATCTTTTTACGCTTAGAATTAAAGTAATTTTACTTCGTGATATCGGTGCGTGTTTATCTCCATTTAATGCTTGGCAACTACTTAATGGCTTAGAGACTTTAAATGTCCGCATGGACGCAGTTAGCAAAAGTGCGCTAAAAATCGCAGAGTTTTTAGAAAGCCATCCAAAAGTAAAAAGCGTAAATTATCCGGCCCTAAAAAGCTCGCCAAATTATGAGAAAATTCAAGCAAACTTTAAAAACGGCGGAGCAAGTGGCTTAATGGCGTTTGAAGTAAGCGATAAAGAAACTGCGCTAAAAATCGCAAATAGCACAAAGATTTTTAGAGTAATGGTAAACATAGGCGATAGCAAGAGCATCATCACTCACCCTGCTAGCACCACTCACGCACAGCTCAGTGAGGCTGACCAGCTAAAAGTAGGCATCAGTGGCGGACTAATTCGCCTAAGTATCGGTTTAGAAAACACTGATGATTTGATAAATGACTTAAAAAGCGCTTTAGCATGAGTTTAATAAGCACAAAAGGCGTTTATGGTGTGCTTGCTATTTATGAAATAGCCAAAGGAACAAGCAAAGAACCAGTCTCAATAAACGCTATTTCAAGCGCCACAAGTGTATCAAAAAACTATTTAGAACAGCTTTTAAATCCGTTAAAATCAGCTGGAGTTTTAGATAGCATAAAGGGTAAAAACGGCGGATATTTTCTAGCTAAAAGTCTTAGTGAGATTACATTTTATGAGGTTTTTTGCGTGCTTGAAAAGGACTTTGGCTTTGCTAATATAAAGGCAAAAGCGCCTTTTGATGAGCTTTTTAGTAGTTTTGATGAAAAGCTAAAAGTGCTTTTTAGCACGCCTTTGAGTGAATTTTCTAGCAGCGAGGCGGATAAATATCTAAACTATGCGATTTGAATTTTATGAATTTTATAAAATTCAAAATATAAAATTTTTAAAGGTTAATGATGAAAGTAGCAAATAATATAACAGAAATTATCGGCAGCACACCGATGCTAAAAATTAGAGATTTTGGAGAAAATCTTTACGCTAAGGCTGAGTTTTTAAATCCGGGGTATTCTATAAAAGATAGAATAGCTTTTGCTATGCTAAATGAAGCACTAAAAAGCGGTAAAATCAGCAAAAATAGCGTGATTATCGAGCCAACTAGCGGAAATACCGGCGTAGGACTTGCGATGGTAGCAGCTGCCTTGGGGCTAAAAGCGATTTTTACAATGCCAAGTTCGATGAGTAAAGAGCGCCAACTAATGCTAAAAGCATACGGCGCACAGCTAGAACTAACTGAGCCTAGCCTAGGCATGAAAGGCGCTGTGGATAAGGCAAACGAACTTGCTAAAAATCTAGCAAACAGCTTTATTCCAAGCCAGTTTGATAATAAAGAAAATCCAAAAATCCACTATGAAACAACAGCCAAAGAAATTTTAGAGCAAATGGACGGCAAGATTGATTATTTCGTAGCTGGCTTTGGCACTGGCGGGACGATTTCAGGCGTGGGTAAAGCACTAAAAGAAAAAAATCCTAATGTAAAAATCATCGCCGTAGAACCTGCTGCAAGCCCTCTTTTAAGCGAAGGCAAGGCTGGACCACACGCTATTCAAGGCATTGGAGCAAACTTTATCCCTGATAACCTTGATAAAAGCGTAATTGATGAGATCCTAACAGTAGCAAATGAAGATGCTATCAACACTACCAAAAAACTAGCACAATCTCAAGGCGTGCTAGTAGGCATCTCAAGCGGCGCAAATGTATTTGCAGCTAGTAAATTCACAGCTGCAAATCTAAATGTAGTTACGATTCTAGCTGATACTGGCTCACGCTATTTCTCAACTGGAATTTTTGAGTAATTTTTGTAGGCTTTTATCTTTTTGGCACTTTTTACTTTTAAAGCCTTGCGTAGCCATACGCCTTATTTTTATACCCTTTAAATGATGAATTTAAGGGGCTATTATAGCATTCTCAGCCCCACTTTTGACCATTAAGCCGAAAATTCAAGCAAATCTCTATCTTTTAAAATCTCTGTATTGCTACT